>DASTOD010000644.1:0-3405 GCA_035762645.1 Binatia bacterium
ATCGCGGATTTCGAGACACGTGAAACGTCCCCGCGTTTTCTTCTCCCTTGAACTTTGAACCTTGAACTTTTGAACGGTCTGATGCGTTCGTTATGACAGCGGTGAGTGATATGCCAAACATGACCAGCGAGAAAATGGCGGTGTGCTCGGGGCATCGCTTTTTCCTTAGGCGCTATTTTTCGGCTTAAAAACTGGCCTTCTAAGCGCTTAACCGATGCCTTTTATGCTATCTTGCATTGCTCAATCAACAACTTGCCTTGGTCCGACCCGCGAAGAGTACGCTGCTATATTCTCTCTGGTCCCGCTACCTGCAAATTCCGATGGTAGACCCCATACTCCGTTTCTTGAACGATTTGAACGGAGCAAAGCGGTTGAACGGGCTTCGATAAATCATTCGCGAATCGGGAGTGTACAAGGCGGGTAGGCTCGTCTAGGATGAAGGCTATGCTAAACAACTTTCTGCAGATTCTTCCAGAGGTCATTTTCGCCGCCGCCGAGAAATTGGGCGGGCGTTGCACGGGCCGCTTCTACGCGCTCCATGCGCTGGAAAACCGTGTGTACGACATCGAGATGGAAGAAGGCCCGCACGTCATCATCAAATTTTACCGCCCCGGCCGCTGGAGCCGTGCCACGATTCAGGCCGAACACGATTTTCTGAAGGCCCTCGAAGAAAGCGAAATTCCCGTCGTCTGCCCGCTCACGGACGACAAGGGACAAAGTATTTTCGAAATTAGCGAAGTGATGTTCACAATCTTCCCGAAGCGTCCGGGGCGACTCGAGCCGGAACTGACGACGGAAAAGCTCACGCGCCTGGGACGGTTCATGGCTCGCCTTCATGACATCGGGGCGACGGTAAAAGCCGCCTCCCGGTTACGGCTTGATACTCAAACTTATGGGCGAGACCCTTTGAAGTTTTTAAAAGACGGAAACTTCATTCCGATGGAACTCGCAAGTCGTTTCGAAACGATCGTAACGCAAATTTGCGACGCAATTGCTCCTCGTTTCGAGGACGTCAAGTACGTTCTGCTCCACGGGGATTGCCACTCCGGAAATATTTTGTGGAATAGAGACGATCCGTACTTCATCGATTTCGACGACATGCTCTACGCGCCTCCCGTTCAAGACATCTGGATGCTCACGGGCGGAGACGACGACTACGGGAAAGAGCAAAGGCGTATCCTGCTCGAAGCCTACGAACAGATCAGAACTTTCGACATGACGACGATGCAGCTCATCGAGCCGTTGCGGGCGCTTCGCATGATTCACTTTTCCGCGTGGATCGCGCGCCGCTGGGAAGACAGCGCTTTCAAAATGGCGTTTCCTGACTTCGGTACCGAGCACTATTGGCAGGAGCAAATCGAAGGGCTCGCGCTGCAATTAGAAAAAGTGCAATACCAGACGACCGACCTCTACCGTTAGCGCATCATTCTCGCCGACAAATTTGCTCGTAGAAGATTCACTTGGTTCCCACAGCGCATATGTCCCGCCGGCCTGCACGTGTTCGCGATGCTGGCTCAGTGTATGACGCGCGCTAAATTGAATTCGTCAAATTTTAATCCACAGGGGCCAAAACGCCTATTTTGGTCTGATTGATAAGGAATGTCCGAAGTTCAGATTGCACCGGCTTGAGTAGCCTTGCCTCTGTCAGAGGAACGAATCCGGTCTTGCCCGTCAAGACCTGTTGGGGCGTATTCCCGGGTAAGATGTGAATCGTTCCTTGGAGCCAAAAGGGGCCGACACTCAGCATAACTTTTCTGCCTTCTTTATCGATCCGCTCAAGATTCACTTCTGATGAACCGGCTTCCTCTGTTTCGCGCATGTCGGCGACCAATAGCACTTCCGGTTTGTATATCAGAAATTCCCCAGAGTTGACCGCAAAGGGATGGCCGTCGAAATCTTCCGCGCTCGAGTCTTTGAGAGCGAAGCATTCGTAGCCGGCCGCCAAATTAAAATAGTCGCTTAGTCGCTGGTGCTTGGTAGGAAGCATCCCACTGACTATCACCGACTCAAGATAAACTATTATCGGTTTAAAATATGGATTAACGTTGTCCATGGCTGCCCTTTCGTCTACATACGGCAGTATCTCCCAAACGCCCGGAATTAGGGCGCCGAGCCTGGGCCATCGTCGGGCCCAGTTGCGCCAACAGTTCCCCGCTCTTTACCTCCACCGGCCCTCGCTCCCCGAGATATGCCCGATGACTGCTCCACCGATACTCCCATGGATCGTGCGGCTGTCGAATTCTCGCGGGATTCAAATGGATGTAACGCACCAGTTCCAAGAGATAAGCGTCACGATCGCATAATATCGCTTTGAATCTCCCCTGAGACAAATATCCTGCGGTACGGTGCTGGCGGTTGTAGCGCTGGGTAAAACCACCCTGGATCCCCTGCATGATCTTCGATAGCGGTACCTTCCCGGTCTGGATCAGCAAGTGAACGTGATTCGACATCAAAACGTACCTGATCGACAAGCTTGTGCGATCGGGCTGCTGAAAAATCCGGCTATTCTACTTTATGGCCGGTTACTAATCGCTCTAAGAAAGAAATCAGAGGTGCAATGTCTTTCGTGACTGTTTTCCACACTTCGTCCAAGTCCACGGCATCATAGTGGTGGATTAATTTGTCTCGCATCCCCGCTATTCTTATCCAGGAGATCTCAGCATGTTTGGCGCGAAAGTCCTCTGATAGCCTTTTTACTGCTTCTCCAATCACGAGCAACTGATGCAAAATTGCCGACTGTGTTTTGACATCGCGAAGGAAGACCTTTTTGGTGAGCTTTCCTTTAAATTCCACCACCAACCGGGCCGCCTTGAGCATATCCAGCAGCGTGGCATCATCGCGCGACATAGTAAGGCTGAGCTGTTTCTAAGATGGCCTTGCGGCGGAGATAGTTTTCGCTGCGCTCAATCGCCCTTCGGCTGACCAAGTCTACCTTTCTCCCGAAAATAGCTGACAACTCCTCCTCCATGGCGATGTGGTCGAGCAGGCTCCATTCTGCATCAGGAGAAAAGGTTACAAGCAAGTCTACGTCGCTGTCAGGCCGGAAATCGTCTCGCAGTACCGAGCCGAACAGGGAAAGCTCCACGATCTTCCACTTTCCACAAAAGTCCGCAATCGTCTCTTTTGGAATCTCGATGTTCATTTCCGTGACAGAATCAATCTTATACCATTCGTACTTCAATGTCAGTCTTAGCGTTCAGAGCTTTATCTTTGGGTCGCTTTGTGCACTTTACGCTACGATTTGCACGTTCTCATCTGAACTTCCAGTCGTAGACTCTTGCCCGGTCGAAAAAACCGCTCGGCAAGTCAAAACTTTCGGGAAAGTATGGAGGAAGAGCAGATGAAAAGTGCAAAGGGAGAGGTGTTTTACCTCGCATGGTCATGATCCAGGCGTAGGCCGGAGAT
>DASTOD010000645.1:0-15643 GCA_035762645.1 Binatia bacterium
GGGAAAATTTTCCTGTATTGTTAAAGCCCAAAAGATAGTCCATGTCAATCATATAATCGCAGGCACGGGAGGGAAAATGACAGCATTAAGCCCGGAGGATTTCCTGAAGCAGCTGGCGGAGCACAGAGAAAACGCTTGGAACAAGATGAACGCGGAGCGAAAGAGCTACGGCGCGGAAAAGCCGCTCACCTCGGCCGTCGTCCTGCGCCGCTTGCAGTTCGGAGTCGTGATGGAGCGGCGCGCGGGTGAGGTCACGGCTCGATGGGTTGGACACATCCCCGACCTCGAGCTCCAGCACTGTATGTCGGAGTATGTGGCCAATGAACTCAAGCATGCTTCAATTCTACGCAAAAGGATCGTGGAGCTGAACGGCGACCCCGATGGACTTTGGAAACAACCCCTGCCAGAGCTGAAGGAACTATGGGACTATCACGCCGGATTACATTCGTTCTGCGAATTGGTGGCCAGTGTTCAATATGGGCACGAGGAGTTTTTTCCACGTACGTCTAAATCGTTCATTGAACGGGTGGAACCGATCGATCCTGCGACCGCTGCCATCTATCGGGACACGTTGCTCGCGGACGAGGAAGGCCACGAATGGCTCGCGCCTGAATTGCTGCGGCGGTACGCCGTCGACGCTGAAATTCAAGACCGCTGTCTGGCAGCATTGAAAAGCGGCTGCGAGCTTTTCGCCCGGGCAATTCAAAGCTTTAACCGAAGCACGCTCGGTTGAACGGGGAGTCTACTCGGTTTCGGGTCTCGGGTTTCGCGTCGGCCCCTCGATACGCGCTGCGCGCTACTCGGGATAAGCGGACCTCGAGACTCCAAACCCGAAACTCGAAACGGCTGGCGGCGTGTATACTGGTGGCTCCGTGGATTCGTGGATTATGGTTAGTGTTTGGGTTCGATCCTCTTACCGTAAGTCACCTCGCCCTTGTCCACGCGCAGAGAAAACCCACAGTCAGGATTGGTGCACGCCCACGCTTTAAACATAACCGAAGCCCCATCCTGTCCGTAGTCCGATAAGGGAATTAGCAGTCCGTTATTGCACTTTTGGCATTTTGGCAGGTCCATCTCCACTCCTCCTTTCAACTCGCACCCGACAAACAGAACCTACCAAAATTTTATAGTATGGATACGGATGAAATCAAGGTGGGTTTGGCGAAGTAGCGGAATGGAGAGGACTAAGAACAAAAGAAAAGAGGGATAGCCAGTTACCCGACCATCCCTCTCGCAGCTCAAACGCTTAGAAGTCTCTGAAGACTACTTGGGCATCTCGCCTTTCTTCTCTGGCGTCTTTGCCGCCTTTTCGGGCTTCTCGGACTTCGTAGCTTTGCTCGCGGACTCGGCCTTGACTGAGGTGGCGATCATTTTTCCATCCTTCTCAGTATAGGAAACTCTAACCATATCACCTACCTTGACCTTATCCAGTGCGCTTTTGGTTTTGGAATCAGCGGTCAGATCGACCTCTTTCTCCTTTGTCTTGACGGTCAACATACCCTTTTTGGCGTCGACTGAAGTAACTTCGCCCCGGGCAGTCTTCGCCTTTTCGGATTTCATCTCCGTCGTCTTTTCCTTTGCCGGCGGAGTGGCTGGCGTGGCCGGTTTCGCTTGCGCGAAGCTGAGACCGCTAAAAGCTAGAATAGTCAAAGCGACGACCAGGACTCTTAGTGCGTTTTTCATGTTATCACCTCCTTTCGATCTCTTAGACGTATGAGCTCAAATTCGCTTCAACGGCCAAAGGCTCCTTTGCCTCGTTACTCTGTCCCGGCTCACGCCAACGAATCCTCTAACTAGGCTTCTGACCGTCGATTTCTGGCCCCCTGGCAACTGAGACTTTTTTATCACCCTGGAAATAACTTTTTCAAGGCTCTTCAGAAACAAGGAGTTGTCCGCCCTCATAAGCCGTAGAATCGCCTGGCATTATCTTCCAAGAGCTTGTTTCGGGCGGAGCTCGGAATATCGCTTCGTTCCTTCAGATATCGGGCCGTACCTTGCGTCCGATCAGCGTGCGGATAGTCGGACGAATACAGAAACAGATCCTCCCCCACCTCCTCCACTACCCGGCCGAGAAAACGCTCGTTACCCTCGCAGCCAAAAAATATCCTGCCTGATTTCAGATAGTCGCTGGGAGGATGGCTAATCAGATCACGGGCCCGGTAACGTGGATTTTCAAAGTGGTCGTCCATGCGCTCCAGATGCGCCGGCACCCAGCTGATCCCGCCCTCGAGAAAAGCAAACTTGAGATTGTTGTAGCGTTCCAGCAATCCCGAACAAAGGACGCTGGTAAAGCCTGCCATGATCGGGAAGATCCCGGCCAAAACGCGATTGGGAAAATGGTGTTCGAACAGCGCGTCGACGGCGGCAAACTGCAAACTGAAGTGCACGGCAACGGGCAGTTTCAATCGATCCGCCTCGGCAAAAAAACGATCATGATCGGGGTGGTCCAGCCGTTTCGGTCCCGCTGTGCCGTTGATCATGACTGCAGCTAAACCAAGTTCTTTGATGCGGGAAAGCTCTTTGGCGGCGCCTTCCGGATCTTGCAAAGAAACGACACCGACACCCTTGAGTCGGTCACGCGCCTGATCGCAGGTTTCAGCCAACCATGTGTTGTAGGCGCGGCAAACCGCCATCGCCAACAAGCCGTCCGGCCAGGCATTCACGTGTAACAGAAAACTGGGGTAAAGAAATTGAACGTCGATGGCTTCTTTATCAAGGTCCTCGAGCCGCTCTTTGAGGTTCGTGAGAGTCTGGCTGGCGACGCTGGCGCGGCGAGCCGACTGTATCGCTTTTCCGGGAGGCGCAGCGGTGCCCGGCGCCCCTGCTCCGTGGACCGCCGGCCTTTTATAGGCAGTCTGGCCGTCCACCACCCAGAAATTATAGCCCTGATCATCGCTAAGCAGGCGCGGTCGATAGTTTCTGAGCGGCGCTTCCATATACTTGTCAAATATTTCTTCGGTTTCAAAAAAATGGCCGTCCGCGTCGATAATCATCGCCTCGTCCTTTCACAGTCTGTTTGAAAAAGACCCGCCGGCGCCTGCCCGCAGCTTCGCTTTTGGAAGCGCATTCACGCCGAGCGCTGAGAAACGGCTTCAGGCTTCAGTCCAGCAGACCAAGGATAGGCCTTCTGGCTGTGAGTGATTTTCGCACTCACCATCAATTCCGCGAAGCGAACTCCCACCGCTTTCGTGTTGACTACCGGGACGCCAATTGCAGGTTCGAGCTCGTCCGGCGTCACGACGTACGGGTAGATTTTGCCACCCAAGGGAATGATCGCCTGCGCGCCCTCTCGAACGAGTTCCCGGCCGGCGGCGATCGTGCGTTCGACAACGATGTCGTGATAACCGGACAAATCACCGCTGTCATAAAGATCGATTGTTTTGATGCCACCAACAAAGCGCGTCATGCCATAGGCTTGCACCAATCGCAGTGTATGAGGCATATGCGTTTCCAGGGGCACGACCAGGCCGAACCGGTCACAGAGAGTAGCTGTAAAATGAAGTGAAGCCCGCAGTAACCCGACAACCGGAATGCGCACCGCCAAGCGGCTGGCTTCGACGCCGGGATCGAACGTGTTGCTTTGAATCACGGCATCGAATCCCAACTGCTCGGCCTCGATTGCTTTTTTCACCAAGGCCGGTGTCTCCAGGATATGATGGAGCCCGGACAACGCCTTGCGTTCTTCGAGCAGACTCAGCACGTCGCCCCCGCCGAGGTCTTCGGGATAGGCCAGCTCGAATTGGGTTCCCGGCGCGGCATAACTTTCAAGGAGCTTCAGGATATGAGCTTCGAGCGCCGGCGAATGGCGCCTAAAGGAATGGTTCAAGAACATCATGCGCATGGCTTACTCCTCGATGCCGCGGTATATTGCCGCCGGAACGTGACGGTAAACGCGAGCTGCGGCAAGGGTGCATCCCATTCCTATCATATCGCTGCGACGGGAAGTCAAGGCGCGGTTTTCGGCGGCAAATGTTCATTGACACCCTACCGGGCTCGGCGTATATTTGAATTCCGTGATGCGCTTTCCTAGAGGGCCATTGCGGTTTTTTATTTTTGGAGGCGACAATCCGGCTTTGAGCTCTGTTACCGTAACCGCTGCGCCTGCCGAACGCTGAGCCCATGGGCGTTGTGGCGATTATCCCGGCGCGCTATGGTTCGACCCGTCTGCCGGGAAAGCCGTTGGCCAAAATCGGCGGCAAGACGATGATTCAACATGTTTACGAAAGCACGGTGCGGGCGAAAGGCTTGGATCGCGTAATGGTGGCGACCGATGATGAGCGCGTCCGAGAGACCGTCAGGGGTTTCGGCGGTGAAGTCATTATGACGGCGTCCCATCATGCCAGCGGAACCGATCGGGCGGCGGAGGTGGCGCGGAAGATCAAAGCCGAGTGGGTAGTGAACGTGCAGGGCGATCTTCCCTTCATCCGGTCGGAGACCATCACCGCGGCCGTTCGGCCGCTACGCCGCGATCGCTCGATTGACATGGGCACCATTTCGAGTCCGATCTACGATGAAGCGGAATGGCAGAATCCCAATGTTGTAAAGGTCGTGACCGACGCCAAGGGATTTGCGCTTTACTTTTCACGGGCGGCGATTCCTTACCGGCGGACCGATCTCGCACACAAGCGATCGACCGCCGGCCGACATGACAGAATCTGGGGCAACCGCCACATCGGCCTCTACGCCTACCGCCGGGATTTTTTGCTGAAATTTGCCCGGCTCCGGCCGACGCTACTGGAGCAGACCGAAGGACTGGAGCAGCTGCGCGCGTTGGCCTACGGGCACCGTATTTTTGTCGCCGGTGTGGACGAGAGGTCTGTCGAAGTCGATACGCCCGAGGATCTGGCAAAGGCGCAATCCTATTTCAAGCAAATCGCAAGTTGAGGGAGCTATGGCCGGCGTAAAAACCAAATTTATTTTTGTCACAGGCGGCGTAGTATCGTCGCTAGGCAAGGGATTGGCCTCCGCCGCGATCGGCGCTCTGATGGAGACACGCGGCTTGAAGGTCACGCTGCTAAAAATGGATCCCTACATCAACGTGGATCCCGGAACCATGAGCCCATTCCAGCACGGTGAAGTTTTCGTGACCGACGACGGCGCGGAAACGGACCTCGATCTCGGCCACTATGAGCGTTACGTCTCGACCTTGATGGGTCGCAAAAACAATTGTACCACCGGTCAGATCTATGAAACCGTCATCGCGAAGGAGCGGCGCGGAGATTATCTCGGGGGCACCGTTCAGGTCATTCCTCACATTACCGATGAAATCAAACGGCGCATCATAACCGCCGCCGAGGGTTATGACATCGCAATCGGCGAAGTGGGTGGAACGGTCGGGGACATCGAAGGCTTGCCGTTTCTGGAGGCGATTCGCCAGTTCGCCTGGGATTGGGGGCGCGAGAACGTCCTCTACGTCCATCTTACGCTCGTACCCTACATTACCGGCGGCGGCGAGCTCAAAACCAAGCCGACACAGCACAGCGTAAAAGAGCTCACCGGGTTGGGGATCCAACCGGATATTCTTCTTTGCCGCACCGATCGTTTTCTCGACCGAAAGATCAAATCGAAGATCGCCCACTTCTGTAATGTCAAAGAGGAATCGGTCATCACCGCGAAAGATGTGGAATGGATTTATGAAGTTCCGCTGGTCTTTCACGAGGAAGGGCTCGACGCCCAAATCGTTGAAAAGCTTCACATGTGGACCGGCGCGCCTAATCTTCAGAAATGGCAAAAGACGGTCCAGGTCCTGAATAACCCGAAAGCCGCCGTCCGCATCGCTGTCGTGGGAAAATACATGGGGCTAAAGGAGTCCTACAAGAGTTTGTTCGAGGCGTTGACTCATGGCGGCATTGCCAATGAGGTAAAAGTCGAACTCGACTGCATCGAAGCGGAAAAGATCGAGGAGATGGGCGCTCAGGAGTTGCTCGGGCAGGCGGACGGAATACTGGTGCCCGGGGGGTTCGGCGATCGGGGGAGCGAAGGAAAGATCGAGACGATCCGCTACGCACGGGAAAACCAGATTCCCTTCTTCGGCATCTGTCTGGGCATGCAGATGGCCGTCGTCGAGTTTGCGCGCCACGTTTGCGGCCTCTCCGGAGCCAATTCCAGTGAATTTAACGCCGCCACTCCTCATGCCGTGATCGACTTGATGGCATCGCAAAAGGGCGTCGATACGAAGGGCGGTACCATGAGATTGGGCGCCTATCCCTGTATGCTCCAGGATGATTCGCTCGCGCTCAAGTGCTATGGTCGCAAGAGAATATCGGAACGGCACCGGCACCGCTATGAGTTCAACACCCATTACACCGAACAGTTCACGTCCAAGGGCATGGTGCTGAGCGGATTATCGCCGGACGGCAGCTTGGTTGAGATCGTCGAAATCAAGGAGCACCCCTGGTTTCTCGGCTGCCAGTTTCACCCGGAGTTCAAGTCTCGGCCCATGGACTGTCACCCGTTGTTTAAAGGATTCGTCAAAGCCGCTCTCCAGAATCGGCAAGCTTTGAAAGAAGTCCCGCGCATCAAACTCGCGCGCACGTAACTCTTTCAGTTCCTAGCCGGGATTATTCATGCTCCGAGGAAAAACGACCACACAGTGTCGATCAAGGGATGCGCTTGGAGGAGCGAAGGCACAGAGATGAACAGCTTCAAGGACATGTATGGTGCTTGGCCGTGCGTTCGAATTGTTTACCTGCTATTCGCTCCAGAACTTAAGCTTGCCGGCCGCCTCAAGGTACAGGCCCATTGCCTTCGTTCCGGAAGGCTCGTCCCTTGATGGTTGCTGGCCGGTGAATAATCCAGGCTAGAGACCGATGGCGGTAAGACTCGTCAGAATAGGCAAAATCGAGATCGGCGCGGGACAACCCCTCGCCGTCATCGCCGGACCTTGCGTCATCGAAAGCAGAGAGTCCGCTTTGAGACATGCCGCGCTGCTCAAAGAAGCCGCCGATCGAGCGGGCGTTCCCTACATTTTCAAAGCATCCTATGACAAGGCCAATCGCTCGTCGGTGGACTCTTACCGCGGGCCGGGGTTGCAAAGGGGATTGGAAATCCTCGCCGAGGTAAGGCGAAAAATCGCCGTGCCGGTGCTGACCGACGTCCATGAAAAAGAACAGGTTGGCCCGGCCCAAGAGGTGGCCGATGTGCTGCAAATTCCCGCCTTTCTCTGTCGCCAGACCGACTTTGTCATAGCGGTCGCCCGCGCCGGTAAAGTCGTCAATATCAAAAAGGGGCAGTTTCTCTCCCCCTGGGAGATGGGCAACGTTGTGCAAAAGATTCTCTCGACGGGCAATGACCGGATCTTGCTGACCGAGCGCGGAGCCTCCTTCGGCTATAATAACCTGGTTTCGGATATGCGCTCGTTGGTCGTGATGCGGGAGTTAGGCTATCCCGTGGTGTTCGACGCGACCCACAGTTTGCAACTGCCGGGCGGTCTCGGCAAAGCGTCGGGGGGCGAAAGAAAATACATCGGCGCGTTGGCGCGCGCCGCTGCCGCCGTCGGCGTGGACGCCTTGTTTATGGAGGTTCACGAGGATCCGGACCGCGCGTTGAGCGACGGTCCAAACTCGCTCCCCCTAAACCAATTCGAAGCACTGCTACGAACCGTAAAAGAGATCGACGCGATCCTGAAGCGGTGAGGCCCGTGGACAAAGCGGTTATTTTACAGCGCGCAAAAGAGGTGCTGAATATCGAAGCGAAAGGCATCCTCTCGCTGGTCGATCAGCTCGACGAAAGCTTTTCTGAAGCCGTCGAATTGCTCCATAACTGTCGTGGCAAGGTGGTCGTAACCGGATTGGGGAAATCCGGACTCATCTGCCGAAAGATCGCCGCTACTTTCTCCAGCACCGGGACGCCGTCGTTTTTCATCCATGCCGGCGACGGTGTCCATGGCGATGTCGGCATGATCATGAAAGACGACGTGGTGGTGGCGGTCTCCAATAGCGGCGAGACCGAGGAGATCTTAAAGCTGCTTCCTCCCGTTAAACTCCTCGGCCTGAAGGTAATCGCAATGACGGGAAAAGTCGACTCCACGCTGGCCAGAGCAGCCGACGTTATCCTGAACGTCGGTATCAAAGAGGAGGCCTGCCCGCTGGGATTGGCGCCGACGACGAGCACGACCGCCGCATTGGCCATGGGCGACGCCTTGGCCGTGGTCCTTCTGGAGAAAAAAGGATTCAAAGAGGAGGATTTCGCCATACGCCACCCGGGCGGCATCCTGGGTCGGAAGCTCCTGCTACGGGTAGCAGATCTGATGCACCAGGGCGATCGACTGCCGCTGGTCCATGCGGAGACGCCTATGAAGAACGCCCTTCTCGAGATTACTTCGAAGCGATTGGGCGTTACCGGGGTTGTCGATTCGCGAGGCGATCTTATTGGCGTCATCACTGACGGAGATTTGCGGCGAGGCCTGGAGAACAGAGGCGATATCTTCAGACTTACCGCGCAGGAGCTCATGAGCCGAGACCCGAAGACGATTGCAGCCGACAGCCTTGCGGCGGAAGCGGTCGCCGTTATGGAGCAGTATCCGATCACATCCCTTTTTGTCCTCGAGAATGGCAGGAGAAAGCCCCGTGGTGTTATCCATCTCCACGATTTGATCAAAGCCGGCATTGTTTAAGGATTCCGTAAAGCGCATCCCGGTCGGCGTGAAACAAAGAGCGGCGCGCATAAAGCTGCTGCTGCTCGACGTCGATGGAGTGCTTACGGACGGCGGCATTATCCTTGACGACCGGGGCGTAGAGGCAAAGCGATTCGACGTGCGCGACGGTCAGGGTATCGCGCTCTTGCTCCGTGCGGGAATTCAAGTCGGTTTTGTGACCGGACGCTCCTCTAAAATCGTCCGGCGCCGGGCAAGAGAACTCGGGGTGAAGATGGTTTATCAGGGGCTGACAGACAAAGCCGCCGCCTACGATCGGATAAAAACAAAAACACGACTCAAGGATGAGGAAATCGCCTTTGTAGGCGACGACCTAATGGATGTTCCGGTATTACGAAGGGTGGGTTTGGCGCTCGCCGTTCGCGATGCCTGGCCTGGAATCAGGAGATTTGCCCATTACATTTCTCGCTCCCCCGGCGGCCGGGGAGCGGTAAGGGAGATTTGTGATATTTTATTGATTGTGCAGGGGAAACTTCAAAAAACCGAGCGAGAAATATAGCGAAGTCACCGGAAAATATTGAGTTTCTGAAGCAATTTCCGTGCCTATTGCTTTACACGTCCGCTCAGGCATGTTATTTATATACAAAATTGTTCGGCTCCGGTATGCGTAAACGCAGGCGACTCATATTGCTCCTGGCTGTCTTCCTCGTCCTCGGCGGCGTGGCCTACAAAGTCGGGGAGAGCCTATGGCTCAACAGCGTCAGGGAGGTGCGCCGCAACCCGCTCAAGGCTCTCGATTATCTTCCCGAGTCGGCGCTGCATATCAGGGATTTTCGCCGGGCGAAAATCGAGGATGGCCGCAAGGTCTGGGAGCTTTTTGGCGACGAGGCGAACTACTTTAAGGATCAGAAACACGCCGTGGTCACGAAGCCCCGCTTTTATTATTTCGACAAGAAAGGGAATACCGCCGAAACCAAGGGCGAAGTCGCACGCCTTTTTTTCGCCGATAAGGAACTGGAGAAAATGGAGTTGCAGGGTGGCATCGAGGTCAAATACGACGGCTACACGCTGACATCCAGCGAAGCCGTCTATCTCCCGGCCACGGAACAGATCGTCCTGCCGAACCGAACCGTTGTGGTCGGCGAAGGCTTAGAGGTGGAAGGCTCCCGTATGGAGGTGCGATTGGAAGAAAAAACCGTCCGTATGGTGCAGAACGTCAAGTCGAAATTTCAGCCGGACAAACTCGAGAAGCCGAAAAATAGATCCGGCGCGAACCCGGAGAGCGGCAGATAGATGCGCCCACTGTTCGCTATGTTTCTTTTAGCGTTGTTGACGCCGGACACGGGACTGGCGGCGGCAGCGGCGCCGCCGCCAAAGACAGAAGCAAAAAAGCCAAGCGGCACCTCCGGGTTCGAGTTCAACAAAAAAGACCCCATTTATATTACGGCGGACTGGATGGAGGTTGACCAGACCAAGAACACGCTCACGTATAAAGGCCGCGTGGTGACGATTCAGGCCGATATGACGATGAGAAGCGATACTCTGAGGGCTTACTACGATCCGAATATGAAACAGGTGAAGCAGATCGTCGCGGAAGGCAATGTGAACGCGACCCAGGGCAATCGCGTGGCTACGGGCGAAAGAGCCGTGTTCGATGACAAGGCGAAGACCGTGACGCTTACCGGAAACCCCGTCATGCGCCAAGGTAACAGCCAAGTGAGCGGCACCCGGGTTATCTACTTCATCGAGCAGGACCGGGCCGTGGCGGAGGGCGACGAAAAAGTCAGAGTGCGGGCGACGATATTTCCGGAGGAACTCGAGAAACAGGACAAGGGAGATGGCGCCGCAGGCAAGCAAAAATGAGTCGTCTTAGGGCGGTAGCGGTGGCGAAGTCTTATAATGGCCGCCGGGTGGTGAACGGACTCAACCTGGAAGTCAGGGGCGGAGAAATCGTGGGTTTGCTCGGTCCTAACGGCGCCGGTAAGACTACGACCTTTCACATTATGGTGGGACTGATACAGCCGGACGAAGGCAAAGTTGTTCTGAACGACGCGGATCTCACGGGCAGACCCATCTATGAGAGGGCGCGTGCGGGGCTCAGCTATCTCCCTCAGGAATCCTCGGTTTTCAGGCGCCTGACGGTGGAAGAAAATCTGCTGGCGATTTTACAGACCCTGGATCTCCAAATCGCAGAACAACAGGAACGATCGCAGGCTCTAATGAAGATGCTCGGCATCGCCCATCTTGCCGCCCAGAAGGCGTTTACGCTTTCCGGCGGAGAACGCCGGCGGGTGGAGATCGCCCGGGCGCTGGTCCTGTCTCCCTATTTTGTCCTTCTCGATGAACCGTTCACCGGCGTCGACCCCATTGCCGTTACCGATATCCAAAAAATTATCCGGGGGCTGATCGCGACCGGTATTGGAATCTTGATCACCGACCATAACGTGCGCGAGACCTTGGGCATCTGCGATCGGGCGTATATCGTCAATGAAGGGACCGTTCTGGAAGAGGGGCCGCCGGACAAAATCGCTTCAAGCGCGAAAGCAAGAAAATTTTACTTAGGAGAAGGGTTCAAGTTTTAGCCATGGCCATCGAGTTACGACAGGTACAAAAGCAGACCCTTCAGTTGGTCATGACGCCTCAGCTGCAGCAAGCGATCAAACTGCTGCAGCTATCGCGGGTCGAGCTTCAGGAGATGATCTCACAAGAGCTGCAGGAGAATCCCGCGCTCGAAGAATCGCCCGTCGAAGAGTCCGAAACCGCGGAGCAGACGCGAGCCGAATTACCGGCAGGGAACCTGGAACCGCTAGCCGAGCCGGTGATCAACAGGGAACTTTCCGCCGTCGATAAAATCGGCACGCTGGACTGGCATGAATACCTCGAATCCCACTCCAACGCGATTCATGGATCGCTCACCGCTGAAGCGACGGCCGAGGACGGCGAAGGTCCGCCGTCCTGGGAAAACAGCCTAACGAAAAAAACCTCGCTGGAAGATCATCTGATCTGGCAACTTCGTCTCTCGAAAATGTCCGAACGCGAGGAGTCGATCGGCCTCTACATCATCGGCAATCTCGACGAGAATGGCTATCTGGCGTTGCCGCTCGACGAAGTTTGCCGATTTACAGAATGCGCGGCGGAAGAAGCGGAAGCCGTGCTGAGACGCATTCAATTTTTTGATCCGGTGGGCGTCGCCGCGCGAGACCTGCGGGAATGTTTGCTCGTCCAACTCGAGAATCTCGATTTGAAAGAGAGCCTGGCGGGGCGGATTATTGCCAGCTACCTGAGTCATTTGGAATCCAAGCGCTACGAAAAGCTGGCGCGGGAATTGAATGTGAGCATCGACGAGATAGCCGCCGCGGCCCATCTCATCGCTTCGCTCGAACCCAAACCGTCTCGCGGCTTCGAACAGGACGATGTCCGCACGGTTTTGCCGGACGTCTCCGTAGAGAAGGTGGGCAACGACTACGTCATTTATCTCAACGACGACGGCGTGCCGCGCCTGCGCGTGAGCTCTCTCTATCGCCGCATGGCCGGGCAGGAAGGCGAAGCCGAGGAACAGGCGCGCCAATACCTGCAAGAGAAAGTGCGCGCCGCGACGTGGCTCATCAAAAGCATTCAACAGCGGCAGCAAACGCTGTTCCGCGTCACCCAAAGTATCTTCAAATTCCAACAGGAGTTTCTCGATCATGGGGTGAGCCATCTCAAGCCGATGGTCCTTCGGGACGTGGCGGAAGACATCCATATGCACGAGTCCACGGTGAGCCGGGCGACGGCGAACAAGTATGTGCATACTCCCCAGGGGCTTTTTGAATTGAAGTTCTTTTTTCAAAGCGGTCTCAAGGGAGGCAACGGCGAGGATGTTGCGAGCGAAAGCGTGAAGGAGAAGATTCGCGGGATCATCGCCGGCGAAGACCCGAGAAAGCCCTTCAGCGATCAACATATTGCCGTTCTCTTGTCCAATGATGCCATCGATATTGCGCGCCGAACCGTAGCTAAATACCGCGAAGCCATGGGAATTCTTCCTTCTTCAAAACGCCGGCAACCGTACTTCCGCAAATAAATCCTCTGGAGGGGACAGACGATGACCGAGGTGAAAGTTGCTGTGACTTTCCGTCACACCCAGCCTACCGACGCCCTGAAACAATATGCCGAACAAAAAGTTTACCGCATCCGAAAATACTTCTATCGCCCGTTGGAAGCCCATGTCGTTCTCTCCATCGATTCCAAGGAAAGGCAAGTCGCCGAAATCGAACTGCACACCCACGGAACGACGATTCATGGGAAAGAGGAGACCGAAGACCTCTATTCCGCCATCGATCTGGTGATGGACAAGATAGAACGCCAAATCAAAAAGCGTAAAGAGAAAACCAAACTCAACCGGAGAAGGGTGAAAGCGTGAAAATCACGGACTTCCTCACCGTTGAAACGGTGATTCCTGCGCTCGCGAGCCGGGAAAAACATGCCGTGCTGGAGGAAATGGCGCGATGGTTGGCCAGCCATCATGACTCGTTGGACGCGCGCCAGATACTCGACGTCCTTTTAGAGCGGGAAAAAATCAGCACCACGGCCATCGGCGAAGGGGTCGCGATTCCCCACGGAAAACACGCGGGCGTTGACCACGTCGTGGGAGTTTTCGCGCGCAGTCCCGAAGGCGTCGATTTTGCCTCGTTGGACGGAGAACCCACCCACTTGTTTTTTGCCCTGATCGCGCCCGAAAACGCGGCGGCCGATCATCTAAAGGCTCTAGCCAGAATTTCCCGATTGCTGAAGGACACCGCCTTTCGGCGCCGATTGATGAAGGGCAAGAACCAAGAAGAGCTTTTTCAGATTATCGCCGAAGAGGACCAGAAGTTTTGATCCGGTATGGCCCATAGCCTGGATATCATCATCGTGACGGGTCTCTCGGGCTCGGGTAAAAGCACTGCTATTCGCGCGCTGGAAGACAACGGTTTTTTTTGTGTCGACAATCTTCCCGCGCTTTTGATTCCCAAATTCATCGACCTCTGCCAGGGTTATCAGGAAGAGATTAAGCGCATCGCGTTGGGAGTCGATTTGCGCGCCGGGCAGTTTTTGCAACCGTGGCCCGACGTGCTTGCGGCTATGCGCGCGGCAAACCACCATGTGCAGGTCCTGTTCTTTGATGCCTCTGACGACGTCTTGTTGCGCCGGTTCAGCGAGACCCGGCGTCCGCATCCAACGGCGGGCGAGCAGCCGATCCAGGAGGGCATCGCTCATGAACGCAAGGCTCTGGAGACCATGCGGGAGATCGCCGACAAAGTCATCGATACTAGCGATATGAACGTTCACCAGCTGAAAAGGGAGATGGAGGAGCAATTCGGGCAATCCGCCAATTCACGCCGAATGACCGTTTTCCTGACCTCCTTCGGATATAAATACGGCATACCGCACGACGCCGACATCGTCCTGGACGTCCGTTTCTTGCCTAACCCTTACTTTGTCAGTGAGCTGCGCGGCAAAACCGGCTTGCAAGCCGAAGTTGCGGGCTATGTGTTGAAAATCGAGGAAACGCGGGCGTTCCTGGACCGACTCTACTCGCTGTTGGAATTTACTTTGCCGCTCTTTGAGCGGGAGGGTAAAAGCAGCCTGACGCTCGCCCTCGGTTGTACCGGCGGGCGGCACCGTTCGGTCGTTCTGGTGCAAGAGCTGCAAAAGAGACTCGGCGGCGGGAAATTCCGCATTCATGTAAAACACCGGGATGTGGAAAAATGACGGATGAGCAAAATCGTCAAGAAGCTGGAGATTAAGAATAAGCTCGGGCTCCACGCCCGGGCCGCGGCTCTTTTGGTTCAAACCGTCAGCCGGTTTTCCGCTCATGTCACTTTGTCCAAAGATGGACAGACGACCGATGCGAGGAGCATCATGGGGGTGTTGACGTTAGCGGCAACGCAGGGCAGCAAGATTCAAGTGGAGGCATCGGGCCAGGATGCCGAACAAGCCGTGCGCGCCATCGAGAGATTAATCGACAAGAGATTTAACGAAACCGAGTAAGTTTCCGAATATCGAGAATCGAAGATAGAAGATCGCCATCTTCTATCCGCGATCATCTATCCTCGTATTGGCGTTCCCTGAGCTGGTTGATTCCCCTCTTCTTATCCGATATAGAAAATGGGTTCGATTGCGACCGAGAAAGCCGCTGGAGGTGGCTCGATGGCAGGCAAAGATTTCTTGTTTACTTCGGAGTCCGTTTCGGAAGGTCACCCGGACAAGATTTGTGACCAGGTTTCGGATGCCGTTCTCGACGCCCACCTCGCCGGTGATCCGGAGAGCCGTGTTGCCTGTGAGAGCTTGGCCAAAACCGGGATGATCGTCATTGCCGGGGAAATTACGAGCAAAGTCAAGGTCAGTTACGGTGAGATCGCGAGAGAAGTCGTCCGCGACATCGGCTACAACGACTCGGCGCTGGGATTTGACGGCAATACTTGCGCCATCCTGACCGCCGTAGAGCAGCAATCCCCCGACATCTCTCAGGGAGTGACCGAAGGTACGGGACTATATAAGGAGCAGGGGGCGGGCGATCAGGGTATGATGTTCGGTTTTGCCTGCGACGAGACCCCGGAGTTCATGCCGCTGCCGATACAGATGGCTCACAGTCTAGTCAAATATTTGGCCAAAATTCGTAAAGGCGGTGAAGCCTACTTCCTGCGGCCCGACAGCAAATCGCAGGTCACCGTAGAATACCGCGATGGCAGGCCGGTCAGAGTTCAGAACGTCGTCATCTCCACCCAGCACAGTCCGGAAGTCGAATACAACAAGCTTAAAGAAACCATTATCGAAGCCGTGATCAAAGCCGTCATCCCGTCGGAATATTTGGACAAGAATACGGTCTATCATGTGAATCCTACGGGGCGGTTTGTCGTTGGCGGCCCGCAGGGAGACTGCGGGCTCACCGGGCGGAAAATCATTGTCGACACCTACGGCGGCATGGGCCGCCATGGCGGCGGCGCCTTCTCCGGCAAGGATCCGTCCAAAGTCGACCGCAGCGCCGCCTATATGGCGCGGTACGTCGCCAAGAACATCGTGGCGGCGGAG
>DASTOD010000646.1:0-5091 GCA_035762645.1 Binatia bacterium
TCGGCGGGCTTGGATTTGGCCCTGGCTTGGGTCGAAGAGGATTGCGGCGCCAAGATTGCGCAGGAAGTAGCGCGGGAGTTCGTGCTTTTCCTTCGGCGGCCGGGGGGACAGAAACAATTGAGCGTTTCTCTCGCCGCGCAGGCTTCGGATATGACGGCGATTCAGGAACTGCAAGTTTGGATCGCAGAAAACTTGGGAAAGAAATTGTCCGTGGGGATCCTTGCAGATCGCGTCGCTATGAGCATCCGGACTTTTGAGCGCGTGTTCACACGCGAATTGGGGAGGACACCCTCGAAATACATCATGCAGACGCGCGTGGAAGCAGCCCGCGACCAACTGGAGAGAACCGATCACGGCCTCAAGCAGATTGCTGTCGCCTGTGGATTTGGAAGCGCTGATGTGATGCGGCGCTCATTTGCTCGCTTCGTCGGAATGACACCTACCCAGTATAGAAACAAGATCCGCTTTCCAACGCGCTCCGAATCACTCAAGTGAGCAGCGCCTCGCTGCTGTTCGCTGCCCAGTCGCCACAATCCACGCCTCGCTGCGTCTCTTTTACGTCGTCGGCGCTGGCGCCACATAGTAGCGCCGGTTGGCAGGGTCCCAGCCGCTTTGGAACGAGAGAGAAGCCCCAATTCATCGTGCGTGAGGAGGATGCGGAACGGGCCGGCGAGATCTCGGCCGAGTTCTATCCGGACAAGAGTCAGCCGCCTGAGCTGGCGGAGCTCATGGTTGGTCCGACTGAGGAGGATGAGCAATCCGGACGAATCTGCGACCTAGCGCGAAAGCTCAGCTACAACGAAGCGCAGATCAGAATGAAGTTGGGCCAGTGGGCAGCCAACCTAGTTGGCCTCGAGCGCGAACTGTTAAATGAACTTGACGATTTGCCCGAGCAGCCAGGTATGGGCGGCCGTCGGAGGAAGGCCACCCGAACTCAGGCGAGAGGCAAGGAAACGATGAATTTGCAGGCCATCGGTTAACAGCCGGTCGGGTAAAAAACTAAGAGCCCTATCTGGTGTCGCTTGCACCAATAATCGGAGCTATTCTTCCTCTCTTAGCTGCACCCAAACCTCAAGCGCTAATCCGGTTCAAGACCTCAGTCCTCTCCAATAGATTAGACTCCGCAATCATGACCAAGTCACTCTTCAAGACCGCAAGAATCGCTTTGGCGATGGCAGTCGCTTGCGGGGCATCCACTACACCCTTTCTCGACGCCAAGACTGACCAGTTTCCGAAGCCCACAGCCACGTTACCTGTCAAGGTCGAATTTGCGGGTAGCACGGTGCTGTTGCCCCTGCGGGTTAACGGGTCCAGCACACTTTGGTTCATCCTGGACACGGGCGCGAATTCCTGCGTGCTTGATCACCGGGTTGCTGGCGACCTCCGGCTTCAAGAGGTCGGGACGAGCCAAGGTACAGGAGCCGGCCGCGGTCCCGTTCCTTACCGCAGGTATCGTAAGGAAGATGTGACATTCACAGTCGCTGATACACGCTTTGCATGCGAACACGTTATCTCCGTGGATCTTGCGAATCAGCCAAGCATCATCGGTCGTCGGGTGGACGGCATTCTGGGGTCCGATTTCATTGCTCAATTCGTGGTCGAGGTAGACTACGAGCGCGCTTTGGTGCAGCTCCATAATGCAGAACGCTTTATCTATGAGGGGAGTGGCGACATCATCGATCTAACCTTCGATCGGCGCCTGCCCTACGTGGAAGCGGAAATCACTGTTGTCGGACAGCCACCCACTCGCCGCAAGCTCCTGGTCGATTCTGGCTCGCAGGATGCGGTGGACGACGACCTTTTGCTCAAATCGACGGAAAATCTTCGCAAAGTTACAGGAGGCGTCGGCCTCGGACAGACATACGAGGTGTTTTTCGGGCGACTCGCAGGGTTTCGGCTGGGACGCTTCAACTTTAAGGACGTGCCCAGCGTGGCCCCTGGGGTCGCTCTCGTTGGAAGCGAGGTCTTGCGACGTTTTCGCGCATACTACGATTACAGAAGGAATCGGATGATCCTGGAGCCCAACCGCCACCTCAATGATCCGTTTCCCTCTCCGTGACTCCCGCTCAACTCATTTACATGATTGGCGCTGGAGCCGCTTTGGCTGGTTGAAGGACTTGAGGTGGCCAGCGCAAGCCGCCTTTGGTACCCTAACCCGATCAAGGTATTCCAAGTAGTCAGGGCACGCCTTCGGCTGGACGGCCTAGATACGTAATCGTTGCCAACTCATTGCTTGGCTTCATTCGCCTGCCGCTCAATGGCAGTCAGCCAGATGCAGCGGTCGTAAACGGGAAGGAGTCCAATTGGTTGGCCCTCAGGACAAAGACCGGATAGCGCCGGCCGATGCGGTGAAAGACTTGAGCGGTAGTACTGACAATAGTCAGACGAAGTGGTCCGCCTGGGCGCTGCGACCGATCGTGCTGTTCGGAGCGGCGTACATGATAGTCGGAGTGCTGCACGAGTTTGCCCACGCGCTGACGGCCTACCTCCTTAAGGTTCCCTTCACACTCTTACACGTGGGCGTGAATCTCGATCGCGCCCATGGGACGCTCAACCAGCACGCGGTCATCGGGGTGGCAGGTCCGGTCTTTGCTCTCGCCTTGGGTCTGCTTTGCTGGTGGGCGTATCGAAGAGCGCAGCAGGCACGATCAGGGCTCCTGTCGCTGTATCTCGCGATGTTTGGGATGGGCACATTCTTCGGCAATCTGATCTCCACATCGTTTGTTGGAGATTTCAGTCGCGCCGCGCTGGCGTTTCAGTTGCCCATGCCGATCCGTTACGGCACGAGTATCGTTGGTGCGCTGCTGCTTTGCGCCTTGTCCTTTTTCATTGGGAGCGAGTTGCGCCGGTGGGCGCCCGTGGGGATTGGTCGCGCCAAGGCAATGATCGGAATGGTCGCACTCCCCGTGATTGTCGGGACGGCGATTATGCTTCTCGTCTTTCTGCCAATGCCTTTCGCGTTCGCCCTCGGGCGGTTCGGCGAAGCCTCATTCTGGATCTTTGGCGTGGTTGGGGCGTTGCTGAGTCGAAAGCCGCCCGTGGAGAGCAGCCAAAACCTGGGCTTGGGCTGGTCGGATTTCGCGATCTTTTTGATAGCATTTCTTGTCGTAAGAGTGATGGCGCGTGGAATCACTTTTGTGCCATAGCGTAGTCTAGCGAGTCGTGCTGCCGGTCGCCTCAGCACTGCTGAAGTGGCACTCAATTGTGAGATGCAGCGAAAATGACGAAGAAAAGCTCCTCTCCCGCGAAGCCACTCACAGGACAGGTCGCGCTCGTTGCCGGTGCCACCCGTGGCGCGGGACGGGGCATCGCACGTGCGCTCGCCGAAGCTGGTGCCACCGTTTACTGCACCGGTCGCAGCACTAGCGGAAAGCCGTCGCCGTACAAACGGGCCGAAACGATCGAGGAAACCGCCGCGCTCATCAACGAGGCCGGTGGCACGGCCATCGCGCTTCGTGTCGACCACACGGTTGAATCCGCCGTGAAGGCGCTGTTCCGCCGCATTATGCGCGCACACCTCCGCATCGACCTGGTCGTCAACAGCATCGCCGGCGAAGACCCGCTGATGCGCCAGTATGGCTTCCTCTGGCAGGCCGATCTAAAGAACGCGGACGCCGTCTTTAGGCAGGCGTTGACCTCGCACATCATCACCGCGAAACACGCGGCTGTTGCGATGATGCCTCAGAAACGAGGAGTGATCGTCGAGGTCACCGAGAATGATGTGCTTGGCGGCGGCGGCAACCCGATGTCTCAGGTCGTCAAAAGTGCCCTGAAGTTGCTGCCCCTGTACTGGGCGGCCGAACTCGAGCCCCACGGCGTCGCCGTCATCGCGGTCACGCCGGGGTTCTTGCGTTCTGAATCGATGCTACAGCACAAAGGCGTGACCGAAGACAACTGGCGGGACGCCGGCAGAAAGGATCCGAACTTCCTTGAGTCGGAATCACCTCGGTTTGTCGGGCGCGCGGTCGCGGCACTCGCCGCCGATCCGAACGTCATGAACCGGACGGGAATGCTGTTCAGCTCTTGGGAGCTGGCCCGCGACTATACCTTCACCGATTACGACGGGCGGCGACCGGACTGGGGTCGGCACGCCATCGATTTCTCGATGTTCTCTCCATCGTTCGTAGATTACTTCCGGACAGGAGCCGATTTGCAGATCAAGTGGCTGACCACGCTGCTCACGCGTGCGAAGGAGTTCCGCGCGAAGATCCCTCAGCAGAGCGCGAAACGGTAGAACGGCGTGCGCGACTGTTGTCGGCTCCACTGTACTCGTTGGCGCGGCTACGGTTGAACGGATGTTAGGAGGGCCTGAGTGCCACCAACAGCGGGGTTCGTTCGGCAGCATTCTGACGCCTACTTCGCCGAGCGGCAGAACGGTATGGGATCGAAGCTCCAGATAAACATCGCGATGCCGCCCGCGATGCCTGCAAGCATGATTCTCATTTCCCTTATCCTAAGTGGTGGTTTTCAGTTTACCGCCCATAATCGTCATCGGAATTAGAAGCCCCGTGAAGATAACGTGATACCAAATGGGAACATACGGCCAGGACAGAACCACCTTCAGTAAACCAAAGGCCACCAGCAAAAAGCCGAGGACTAGCGGCGCGCGTTTGTTTTCACCGGCGATCAGCGCGGCCAGAAATCCGGACATCACCGAGACTATTGAACCGAGAACAATATGCATGAGAAGAAGTCTCGTGTCCGCTGTGAACTGACCGCCATTGGCAATGGCCGCTTCGAACGCGCGTTGATGAGCGCCGAACCCCTCCGGCCAAATGGCCGAAAGAATCTTCTCGCTTCCGACCCACACTATCGACCAGGCAAAAAATCCGGCAATAACACCCAAAACGATTCGTACCATAGATTCCCCTATTTATTTCTTTGAAATGTCTTCACCAGGAATCAGCGCGTAACCGTTTGGGTCCTTTATCCCATGCTCACGCACCTGACAGGATGTCCTGCGGTGGGAACATTACTTCAGCTTTATCTTTCAGGCTGCCCCAAAGCTCACCGATATTCGATACCGCCGATCAGAATTGCCAGGAACTCGTATGTCACAGCCTTGTCCGCCTAACGACACGTTAACCGTGC
>DASTOD010000647.1:0-19419 GCA_035762645.1 Binatia bacterium
CCTTTTCCTTTTCCTGCTGAACCTGGCGACCCCGGTCCTTCTCCCGACGGAACTCCAACTGTGCCTGAGGAGAATCGCTCTCCGCCGATTGAGGGACCGGTTTGCGAGCCGTCTCCGGGGCTAACTATTTCTTCTGCGCCGAACGTTTCAGGGTTGCCTGGCGCGATCGATTGAAGCTATAAGTTTGCGGGCTCTCGCTCGTAGGGGCACGGCATGCCGTGCCCCTACCGTGTTCGGAAGGTCGAGCTTGGAGGTAACGGATCATGGCGATCAGAAAAGGGGCGGATTACATCAAGGCTCTGCGCGACGGCCGCGAAGTATGGCACGCCGGACGGCGCATCGAGGACGTGACCGCCCACGCGGGCTTTACCGGCACCCTCAAGACCCTGGCCGATCTCTACGACAAACAACACTCACCGGAATTCAAGGACATCATGACAGTGGAGTTCGAAGGCGAGCGCATTTCGTGCAGTTATCTTCCGCCGGCGGGTCCCGAAGATCTGGCGCTCAAGCGCCGCAATATCGAATTGTGGTCGCAGCAGGCCTTCGGCCAAATGGGTCGTTACCCCGATTTTTGCGCCCAACTCGTGGTGGGCTTGCGTGATTGGGCGGCCATCATTGAACAGACCAATAAACAATGGGCTGAAAACGCCAGAGCGTACCATCGTCACTGCAGCCGTAACGATCTCTGCCTGACGCACGCGCTCACCGACCAATATTACAATCGCACGAAGCGGGTAAGCGAGCAGGAAGATCCGGATCTGATCCTGCACATCGTTGGCGAGACCACCAAAGGACCGGTGGTGCGAGGCTTGCGAACACTCGCCACCCTGGCGCCGATTTCAGACGAAGTGTTGGTTTATCCGAACCGGCCGCGGGATCCCGACGAAGCGGACTATGCGATTGCGTTCGCGATTCCCATGAACACTCCGGGCTTGAAGATCGTCTGTCGCGATCTTTACGCCGAGCATGCCGATCCCGAACGCCATCCACTGACCGTTCGCTTCGACGAAGTGGACGCCGCTTTGATTTTCGATGATGTCGTGGTGCCGTGGGAGCGGGTTTTTGTCTACAAAGATCCAAAACTGCTTGCCGGGATTCTCTACATTCACACCTGGGCGCAGTACTCGACGATGCTGCGTCTCACCACGAAACTGGAGGGCTTTCTCGGTGTCGCCCAGCTTTTGACCGAGTGGGCGGGCCGTAACAAGAGCGCATCGTCGCAAATTCTTTTGTCGAGCTTGATGCAGGACATTCAAATCATGCGCGCCTGCATCCAGGTCGGTGAATCCAAAGGCTATCGGAGCGCGGGCGGAACCTGGGCGCCGCTCTTGAGCGCCGCCTATCGTGTTCACAGCATCGAAGCATCCGATCGCGCCGAGCGCACTATGGAAAGTCTGCTGACGAGTTCGCTGATTCTGAGCGGCGGTGGATCGGATCTGGCGAGTCCCGGACTCGGTCCATTGATCGAACGCTATTTTCGCGGCGGCGCACCCGGGACGAGGGAACACTTGCGCCTGCTCGCGATTGCCGCTGACATGGTCATGAGCCCGTTCGGCAAGCGCAGCCAGCTGTACGAGCGGCTGCAGAGCGGCGAAGTCGATCGAATGCGCCAACGCCTGTACGGCCAATACCAGGACCCGGCTCCGGCGGAGCGAATCATGCGATTCGTTAAAGAGATGGGGTAGGACCCCCGCGTCGTGCGGGGTAGGATGAAGGAGGGGGCCGGATTTTGACTCGGTACAGTACCAACCTATGGAGGAAGAAAAAATGGCGAAAACTTACGAAGTCAGGTTTCAAAGCGTCGATCCAAAGCGCCGCGACGCCTACGTCAAGATGTACACGCAAGCGATTCAGTCGAGCAAACTAGCCGGGGCGAAGGGTGGCTTGGTGCTCTGCAGCGAGGATGATCCCTCGAGCGTGCTCGTGCTATTGGAATGGGAAAGCAAGGAGCATCACCAGCGCTGGCGCGGCACGCCGCCGCACACCCAGTTCCGCGCGGCGGTCGAAGGGTGGCAGACCAAGCCCAGCACCGGTGGCTACTATCTGGCCGTGACGATCTGAAGCGCGCGCACGTTCGGAAATCTCCCCTTGCCCCTCTTTTTCAAAGAGGCGTTGGTTGTGTACATTTTCGGCGAAGGCGGCAATCTCTACCACTGTACGTTAGCGTGAGAATCCCAAATCTCCCCTAAAAATCCCTCAATTGGTTCTGACACACGTGGCACATCGGTTGCTGTGAAAACAGCGGTTGTCATGGACGGAGTTTTTGCTGGCGATTGCCCTGGTTCAGATCGTGGTCGGGCATTGAAAGGTGACACATGAGAAAAGACACAAAGACAAGTCATAAATTGAGGCGCTGGAGCCGCTTTGCTTTGCTGGCGATCTGCATGGCGGCGCTTCCGGTCTTCAGCTCGCAAGCGCAGGATGATCGTTTACCGGCAGAGACTACTCGCACGCAGGAACTCGTCGACCAACTGAAAGAGGTAATCCAGAAAGCGGAGAGAGACCGAAGGTCGGATCCCGCGACGATTCAGAGGCTCCGCGATCTCGTGCGGCGCTACGATTGGCCGTGGAAGGTTTCACTGCTGCACGATGATTTTCGCGATGGTGACTACACTGTCAATCCCGCTTGGGTCGTCAGCCACGGCGATTTCTGGGTAGCGAGAGGCGCGGGGCTTAGGAGCTCTTTTACTCTGCCGCCGGAAAGAGCTCGCCATGCGTCTGATAGACGAGCTGAAAATCCTGCCATAGAGATTTTAGGCGATATCTTGTGGGGAAAGAGAGAAGCGGAAGCGCCGGTTACCGATAAGGCCGCGCCGCCTGCCGAAATTTACACAAGAGTGGCCATTACCGATGCCTTCATCTTAAAGCTGCAGCTGACATCGGAGGGGTTCCGTGACAGTGGTGCTGGGCGGCTGGAATTCGGCCCGTACCGGGGCAGGGATCGTAACTCGGGATATCGGCTGGCCTATGAACCGGGGAAAAACTCCGCCATTACCTTATTGCGCATCGCGGCGGGGCGCTCGTCGGTTATCGATTTCTATGATCAGGGAGTGGACCTCGAGGACGGGAGATCTCACACCCTGGAATGGCGCCGTCAGGCGGGCGGGGAGATGGTCGTGCTCTTGGATCAAAAGGAGATCATCCGGACTGTTGATCGAGCCTTCGGAGAATCCTACGACGGGTTCGCTATCATCAACACCGGAGGCGATTACGCCATCAAGCAGATCGCCCTCTCCGGCGCTGAGCGATGAAAGACAGCCGAAAATAGTTTCTTGTTTTCTGGTTCACCTTAGCAGACCCCTGGACGCTAAGTCCGGGTGGTGGATCGGGTTCCGAAAAGTGCACGCCAGCGTCAATCCGGCCAAGCTCACGTTAGTGAGCGCGAGCCGGAATCCAGGAAGACTGGATCCGCGGTGTTAAAATCAAGATGAGATGAGAGTCAGAGTTATTATTCTCTAACTGCAGCGTTCTGTGAAGATTTCACAAGATCAATCGCATTCCGACAATCTTGCTTGTTGTTGTATCCCTCACCGGAGTCGGCGATCTTTTTGTTATTGGCTGCGTACAGTGTCCAGCGCCAGTGTCTTTGAGCATCCTGATACATCTGATACCACATAAGACGCCCCCTTTGGTTGTTTTTATGATCGACCGTCCCTGTAAGACATACTGTTGCGAGTACTACCATGATGGCTCGTGGTGGGGCGTGAATATTACCGCGTATGATTGGGCCGATGCTGAGGCGAGAGCGAAAAAGTTAAGCCTGCAATTGCTTGGCGAACATTGCATGACTATTCCAGCGAACGCCCCAGGAGCCAGTCTATTCGTTCGCTCTTTTGTACTACTCAAAAACATCCTGACAAGACCCACTTATTAGCTGCTTCATGGAGCCACTTTAATCATTTCTTGAAACTAGAAACGTATAGCTCAGACCTCGGCGGGAATGGTAATCTTCTGTCCTATGTAGATATAGTCCGGATTCTTGATGACCTCTCTGTTCGCTTCATAAATCCGCGTCCACATGAGCGGCCTGCCGTAGAACCGCTCGGCCAGGTGGCTAAGCGTATCGCCTAACTTCACCGTGTAGTCCAGCGGTCCAACGGGGTTCTTCGCGACCGCTTTGGCTGCTCCTGAAACCTGCCTCGATCTCTCCAGCCGGGTATCGCCCGGCCGCGATCTTTCGCCAAAGACCGTGGCGGCTTTGCCTTTGTACAGCCCGTCAATAAATCCCGAGCTGTCAAGTTCTTTGACAAACGTCAGATCAACGAACTGCTCAGGCCGGGCCGTTCGCGCTTTCGGCTCCTTCGCGGCTAGTTCCTGGAGCATGACATCGATGCCCTTTAGCGTCGGATAGGGCTTCTCCGGGAGGAGCGTCAATCCTATGGCTTCGTAGGTCTCGGCCAGAGCCTCGGTGTCATCGATCTTCAAGTACTTCTGGAGAACCGACAAGGCCTCTCGGCGATGGCTTTTATAGTAGTGAATCCCGGCAACGTACGCTTTGACGACGCTGCGGACGAGGTCGGGGCGGGATTGAATCAATGCCTTGGTGGTCGCCAGCGCCGTATGCTGATACTCGAGCCCGAGCATCCGCAGGTCAGCCAGAGTGTTAAAGCCCATCTTCTTCGCCATCAGAGTAAATGGGACCTGAACCATCGCCCCTTGAACTTTTCCTTTCTCGAGGGCAGCGAAGCGGGCAGGCTGGCTGCCTATCTCGACAATGGCCACGTCTTTGTCCGGAACCAGCCCATACTTCTCCAGCGCGTACCGGGTAGCGAAATCGGAGCCGGAACCGAACCGGCTCACCGCCACGGCCTTGCCTTTGAGCTGCTCGGGCCGTTTGATATTTTTCGCGACGATAAACTGAAACGGCATCGTGTTGAGGAGCCCCGCGATCATCACCACGTCGGAGCCCTTGAGATTGCTCTGTAGGGGGGCAGCCCCTGCCATCTGGGCGAATGCCACATCCCCGAAGATTAAAGTCTGGACGGCACTGCTCCCTCCTTCGACAAAGACGATCTGTGCGTCTAAACCTTGTTTACGAAAAAGGCCTGCCTCGTACGCCACCCATAAGGGAGCGTGGCCGGCGGAGATTCCGCCGTAAACGATCGTGACCTTTTGCAAGGGCTCTCCCGTCCGGCTCTCCGCTGTCCTGGCGGCAACTGGAAAGACCGCCGCCAGCGCGGAAAGCAAAACAAATATCCTAAGACCTAGTCTGCAGCGCTCGCCATCCATAAAGACAAAAGCCATAACTCCTCCGTGACCGCGGCCGGCCAGGATCGCCCCGCATCCGCTCCAGAAATCACGTCATCGCGCGATGCTGTTTTCAACTACTGTCTCACTATGAGTCTTACCTGGGAGTTTGCTGAGCCCGGGTTTGGCCCGAATGATTTCTCGCGCGAGAATAACGGCAAGGATAAGACCAGCGACAAACAGACACATAATCAACCCAACAATGGGGAGAACGACGCGGTAGATCTCTGTATCCATCTCTTCTCCCCATATGCCCACATGGGCCGCTCCCAGCTGTCCCTCGAGAATCGGCGTCCGGGTCTCGTATACGGTCTTTCCTTGCAAGGTCAGTACGCGCTTGTGGACTTGCCTGCGCTCGTCCAGGGTCAGAGTTTGCCGCAGTTCCGGCGGAAAGGTTCTCAAGCTATGAGCAATGATTTGTCCGTTACTATCCTGGATAAAAGCATACGCCGACCCCGGCAGACGGGCGTATTTTACGACCAGGGCATGAAGCTCGAGAATATTTCTGCCCATCATATCCCCTGCGGCTGCGTCGCTCAGATTGGTGGTAATAAGCATGGCCCTTTGATCGATCTGGGTTTGCAGCGCCCGGCCGAACAGGTAGACGGTGGTTACAAGCAGAAGGCCGAAGACCAGCATCCCGCTGGTCATGATCTGCCAATCGAGCCCGATATCCTGCCATGCGCGGCTCAAGAATTTGGCTTTTTCGATTCCCCATCTTCGAGAGAAAACGGTTGTCGAACGACGACTGGTTTCTCCTGCTTTTACCAGCGCATCATATATTTTGCTCATGTCGTCTCCGGTGTGTCTATTTGCTTGCGGTGAAGCTTGCACGGCCAAAGAATGCAAACGACTCGTGCTTTTTCTGATCCCAGACTCGATTAGCCTCTTCGAGATTTTTCAAACCGTCGATTTCAACCTGATGCAGCAGAAGATCGTTCGAAACCCGTTTCGGCGTGATCGCGACTCGATATCCTTTGTTGCCGAGCAGCCGGGCGTATTCATGCGCGCCCGTTAAATTTGGAAATGCCGCCACGATGAGACGATACGAACCGTCCGGCTGCTTGCGCAGCATCGTCTCTTGCGTGAGCGGAGGTAACAGGAGGTCCTGACCCGGGAACACCCAGTTAAGATCCTTGATCGTGGGGTTGAACTCTTTGATGAGGTTCAGACCGAGGTAACTGTTGGCTCCATAGGCATCAGTGGCAATTTTGTAGATGGTTTCGCCACTTTGAATAGTGACGCGCTTCTCCTCCGGTTTGAGCTCGACTTGAGCACTGACGGGTTTTGGGACCGCTTCCTGGCGAGTAATAAGCCGAACCCATTGGTTCAAATTGCGCTTGAAGACTTCACCGGGATTCCCAGGCATGCTCAGGAAGGTCTGCGGATCAATAATGGATGCAAGCGCGAGAAAAACGAGCGTTGCCGCGAACGTCCCGACTCCGGCTCTGATCATCCAGCTCCCTTTGTGGCGCGAAAGCTCATTTAGCACTTTTCTGATGGGTGTTTCCCGATTGGGCGCATAGACCGATTCGGCGGGAGGAGTTTTTGTCTCGGTTATCTCGCTTTCCGGTTCCAACCTGAGATCGCGAGCGACTTCCGCGATCACGTCTGCAGAGACGGTCTTTTGAGATCGGGCATAAGCATTGAGCAGGGCATTATCGCAGATAGTGTTGATGACCCGGGGAATTCCCTTCGAATAGAAGCCGATCTGCTGGACCGCATCACGAGGGAACAGATCTTTACCCGTGTAACCCGCGGCCTGAAGCCGAAACTCGATGTAGGGTCCCACCTCCTCGTTGCCAAGAGGAGCAAGCCGGCCCTGAAGGGCAACCCGCTGCTTCAGCTGCCTGAGCTGGGGTTGATCGAGTTTCACCTCAAGCTCGGGCTGGCCGATCAACACGATTTGCAGCAGCTTTTCCTGATCGGTCTCCAGATTCGAGAGTAGTCTTAGGCCTTCGAGGGACTCATCGCTGAGACTTTGGGCTTCATCGATCAACACTGCGACGATGTGGCGCTGCTTCAGCCCTTCGATTAAGTACTCGTTGAGTTCCTGAAGCATCGCTATTTTGTTCGTTTCTTTAGGAGCTAAGCCCAGATCGTGAAGGATGAGTTGCAGCAATTCGGGGAAGCTTAGATAGGTGTTGAAGACAAAGACCGAACTGATGGTACCCTCCAGGTTGCGCATGAGTTTACGCAGCAAGGTGGTCTTCCCCGTTCCGACTTCGCCGGTCATGACAATGAATCCTTTTTTGGCCTCGATTCCGTAGCGCAGGTTGGCGTAGGCCTCCTGGTAAACCGGATTCGTGTAAAAGAAGCGCGGATCAGGGGTAACTCTGAAGGGTGACTCTATGAATCCAAAGTAGCTATTGTACATCGACCCTCATTGCCGCGTTGCTTGGGGGCGCCGGCTTGCCAAGAAAGGAGGACCGATCTACCCCGGCATGTAACCTTTGCGCAAATTGACAGTGTCCTAGCGGAGCAACGGAGGTGCCAGAAGCATTTCACGACAACCGGAGGTGACGAAAGATAACCAGGGAATTTGAAGGATAATTCAGCGTCCCGCAGGTGAGAGGCCTTGCTTGGGCGGCGTCTCAGAAAAGAGACGTGCAGTTTTATCAACGGTCGAGAGCATCGAACATTTCAGTTGACAGCTCGGGCACATGTTTGAAAGAATTTTCATCGCTTGGCAGGCGTTGTGAGTCAAAGGAGACCGTATGGCCATCTCGCGGAGCGAGGTAGTCCCGAAAAATTCCGGCCGGGCCTTTGTCGTCAAGAAAGGGCAGAGGCTCCGGATCGCCGGAAAAAGCATTGTCGATTTCGTCGCTTTCAACTGGCACGATCTGAAAGAGCGGTTCGACCAGGCCAGGACGAAAACGAATCAGGCCAAAATCTTCATCAGCACCGGCGACAGCTTGTTCTCGAAACGCAACAACCCGATGCTGACTATCGTCGGCGACACGTTCACGGAAGGGCGGCACGACTTACAGAAGGGCATGTGCAGCCGAAAACGCTTCGAGATGGTGGCTGAGGGCGCCGCGAGACGAATCTTTGCCGAGGGAGTCGACATCAACCCCAAAAAGCCCGAGGAGATTCCCGATCACGGTTGCTGGGAAAATCTGAGCGAGGCGACCAAGCCGTGGGGCATCTTGCCGGACGATATCCCGAGCCCGTTTAACATCTTTCAGTGCATGCGCATCGATCCGCAAACCGGCGTAATGTACGATACGATGATTCGGCCGAAAGATGAGGCGCATGTGGATTTCCGCGCCGAGATGGACTGCCTCGTAGCCATCAGCGCCTGCCCGGAATCGGGCAGAGGTCAGGCGATCCGAGTCGAGATATTCGATGAATAGTGTTCCGCCAGGCAGCGAAAGGTACGACGATGTCGTTCTTATATCCTCAAAGCGTGCTGGGGATGTCGCTGACGCCCAACTCGCCTGCGAGAGCGACCAGCGCGCTCCAGGTTGCTTCATCCACCTCCACGCCTTCTTTGAGCTGTCTCGCTTCGTTCGCCCGCGCATGCTCTCCCGGGAGTAAAATCTCTTTAAATCCTGCCGCGGGTTGGGTCGATTTTACAAAAGCCAGGAACTCGTCGAGTTTGGCAAGAAATTCCTCCAACGGTTGGAATTCTTCCAGCGCGATGGCTTGCAAAAATACGCCATTGGTCGCGTGACCGCCTTGGTTCCACCACTCCCGGCCGGGGCCGTTCCCCGAGAGAATGCCGCCCAGAATCTCCGTCACGAGATTGAGGCCTGAACCCTTGTAACCCCCAAAAGGCAAAAATACGCCGCGTGGCGGACCCCGGAAGGTTGTGAAATCGTTTGTCGGATGACCATAGCCGTCGAGCATGACCCCGGCGGGAATGGCTTCTTTTCGCGCGACTCTCTTTTGCAGCTCGCCCATGCTCATGGCCGCGGTGGCGAAATCGAGCAGGATATGAGCGCCGTTGCGCGCGGGAATCCCGAATGCCATGGGATTGGTTCCGCTGACGCGTTCCCTACCTCCATAAAGAGCCGTGGTGCCCGAACCCACGCTCACGCAGCCCATTCCAATTAGCTCGTGCTCCGCGGCCATTTCCATGTAATCGGCGAGTCGCCCGATATGGCCGGCGCGACGAAGACAGACGATTCCCACGCCGTGCTCCTTGGCTTTTTTGATGGCGCGCTGCATCCCTTCGTGAGCGACAACTTGGCCGATGTAATGGTTGCCGTCGATCACCGCAGTGACCTTGCCCTCACGGAGGACCCGGGGTTTTTCACGAGTGGTTATTGTTCCATCCTCGATCCATGCTAAGTATTGCGAAATACGTGTCACTCCATGGCCCGGGTAGCCGCGCAGCTCTGCTTTGACCAGCAGCTTTGCGACAAGCTCGGCATCCCGCTGCGGCACACCGCCACAGACAAGGAGGCGTTCGCTAAAAATCAGCAATTCGTCGGGTCTGAGTTTCGGCACGAAATGTCCTTTCGTTATCGCGCGCTTCTCGGTTCCTCACCACAGAGACCTAGCGCGGCTACCCTACAACCCCAAATCCGGGTGACTCGCGCAAAGGCGCAAGGGACGCCAACGTGACGGGCCGCGGCCTGTCATCCCGGGCGAATGCGGGGGATCTAAGAAAGATTTCTCCCGTTGGTCGAAATGACAATACTCTTTCTTAGCGCTCTTGGCGTCTTGACGCGATGATTAAGATTTAGTGTCTGCCCTCGGCGTCTGCGCGGTGAGAAATTCATTTCTTCACGGGGAAGAAACGCGCGAGCCAATCGGCGACCAGCCGCGCGACGCGCGGATTTTCTTGATTGAACATGAAGTGATCAACGTCCGACAGGAGATAGAGCTCCGCCGGCTGCTTGGCCCGCTTGAACAGCTCGATGGACTCGTGAGTGGGCGTGACCGAATCGTTGGCGCTATGCAGTAGCAGCAAGGGTCGCGGCGAGATTTTTTCCACCATCTCGTCGGCGCGGAAGTCATACATACTCTGAGCCGTTTCCGCCGGAAATTCCATGATCGACCCCGCGCTCATGTTTTGCCGCAGCCGCTCGGGAATCGGCACGATGTCGAAGCGCGGCACCATCAGCGATTTTCCCGTGCGCTCTCGATGCCGGCGCCCTTCTTCGAGCATGTTCGTGAAGCGCTGCCAGGCCTCGGGCGTCGGATGTTGGCGACGGAACTTGCGCTCGCCATCCCCCCATCCGCCCGATGAAATGACGGCAGCCACACGCGGGTCCGCTCCGCCGCTATAGATCGCCACGGCGGCGCCGAAGCTGCTGCCAATCAGCGCTACCCGCTCGGGGTCCACGTCCGACCGTTCGGCCATATAGGTCAGAGCGTTTGCGGTGTCCACGACCTGATCGAGACAGAGAATCCGCCCATGCTCGCCCGCGCTTTCGCCGCACCCTCTGAAGTCGAAGCGCATCGTTGTGTAACCCCAGGCCGCCAATTGTTCGGCCATGACGATCTGGCCGTGACCCTGCTTGTTGCCGCCAAAACCATGAAGAATGAGGAACGCGGGGCGCCGCTCGCCGGTGCGGATATCTGCGGGCGTGTGCACGACACCGGATAGCTTCAAGCCATCTGATTGAAAGGTGACTTTCTGTTCCATAAATTTATGAACCTCTCGCCCCCTCCTACATCCTCCCCCGCGCGGCGCGAGGGAGGAAAGAGGTGGGGGTGTCGAACTTCGGATTGTGGGTTCCCCTTTGCGCGTCACAGTCTCTGCGCCTGTTAGCCGCAGGCGCAGAGTGTTTCTCGTTTCAGGTCTGGTTTCCCTTGTTACGCGCTCCCCTCGATACGCTTTCGCTACTCGGGGGAACGGCATGATGACTCTCCGGTTTCCCGAGTAGGCCCCGAGTCTTGGTAGCGAGGGGCCTTAGCGAGGGAGAAACAAGAAACTTTAAACCAGAAACTATTCTCCTTTTATCCCCACGGTCCGAGAAAAGGCTCGCCCTGGTACGTGTCCGGCATCGGCTCTAACGCCTCGGGCCAACTCCCGGAGTCCACCTTGCGCCGCAGCTCTTTCGGTCTTGGCCTTCCGTCCCAGCCCACTTGCTCCATGTAGTAATAGAGCATCAGACAGTGACCGTCGGGATCCAGCGCAAAGGCCGCATAGTCGATGCCGGGATAGAGCTCAGGCGGCACGTCGGCAAAGCGCACGCCGCGTTCGCGCAAGAACTTTACCGCGTCACGGAGTTGGCGGTAGTTAGCCACCTGCAGGCCCAGAGACATGCTGGTCGTGTGAGGACTGAGCCCAAGCTGCTCGCGCAGGGCGAGCGGGTAGAGGGCGAGGCTGTGGTGTTCCGTGCTCGCGCGCAGGAACAGGCAGCGATGACCGCGCCAGGAGACTTCTTCAGCCAAAATGAAGCCCAGCGTGTCGCGATAAAAGTTTTCCGCCGCGCTCATATCCGAGACGAAGAGACTGACGGGACCCAGTCGCACGATTTTGAAAGGACGGGGCAGCAAAACGCCGTCCACATCATAGCCGGCGGGGAGATGATCGACGTGGCGGTAGCCGGAGAGAATATCGACGCCGTTCGCGAGTGCTTGCTGCACCTCATCGGACTCGGAAATCTGCGGCAGCGGAGGCGCTTCGTCGAAGCCGCGATCGTACATCGCCCGCGGCTTGCTGTGGCCCGTCCAGCCGATTTGCTCGATGCCATAGTAAAGCTCGTTTTGATGTCCATCCGGATCGAACAGGTAGGTGTGCCAGTTGGACCCCGGCATGTCCCGGCCCGAGCGCTGAATCTTGATGTTATTCCGGCGAAACCATTGGATTCCTTCGCCGACCTCCTGCAGGCTGCCGACTTGCCACGTGATCTGATTGATCGTCACTCCCGGTTTGTCTCCCCGGCCGAGCGCGTCGCGCACGCGCTTGGGAAAGAGGACCAGGGAGTGGTGGTCAGTTCCATAACGGGTGAAATAACCATTGGGATTGCCGAGACCGGCGAGTTGCTGAGGGTCCTTGGCGCGCCGCGAGTAATCGATCACGTCGGAGATTCGAAAGCCAAGCAGATCGGTGTAAAATCGCACGCCGTCGTCAAGCTTGACGAGGTTGAATCCGAAATGGCCCAGGCGGCGAATTTTGAACGGTTGGTTGAGAAGAACGCCGCCGACATTGAACGTTCCGTTTGCGGTTGGCATGGCCTTCCTCCGTAAGTAGAGGCTGTTGAAAAACGCCCATCTACTTCGTTGCGCTCAATCGCCTCGCTCCAACGTACTGCACAAGTACGCCTGCGCTCGTCGATTTCTCGCGCGCCTCATAGCTGGACCTTTTTGACCAGCCTCTTCAATAGTCCGTTTAACGCATATAATACCTTTGGGCGGTGTCAAACAACAGAACCGCGGCACTGGAGCCGAAAGTAGTTTCTGGTTCCAAGTTTCTTGTTTCTAGCTCCTCTCCCCGCTTACCCACCGGAGACCCTGAGTCCTTCGATACGGCCTCGGGTCCTACTCAGGACATCCGGCTTCCCCGAGGAGCGCGGAGCGCGTATCGAGGGAAACCAGAACCCGCCACAGGGCTTCGGACGGGTCCGTCCTTCGGCGAAACCTGAAACCAGAAACTTGAAAATGCCTGCTAAGACCGAAACAGGAAACGGATCTTCTTTCGCAGTCCCCGCCCGGTCCGTTTTTTGGTTTCGAACCAGAGGCGCAGCAGGACATTGCGTGAAAACCATGCAAAGGAGGTGGACGTGCTGATCCACCGGTGATCGAATTCGAATTCGGCTTTAAACTTCCTAATCTGGAGGGTCTTGCCGAATTTTCTTTTGAAGATCGCCTTGACGCTAAGGGCGTTGCGCGACTCGGCGAAAACGGTGATAGTTTCGACGGGGAGCAGCTCGCGGATGCGAGCGATTTTTTGCGCCAATGCGACTTCGTTTTTCGCGCTCACCTCGACAAGATTGTTCAATAAATCTGAGTCTTGAAGCGCCTGCAGGGCGGTTTCCCGGCGCAGTTTGATTTCCTGTCCGCCGTCATCGTCATAGCCCGCCACGACAAAATAGGTTTTATGCTTCGAGGTGAGCATGGACTTTTGCCACCAGTCCAGCGCCTTTTGCAGGCCGATGCGCGAGGCCTGGGACAGGTGATCGGAATCCAGACATCCGTACGGCATGGCGATGATGACGATGGATGCGATGGCGATCTCTCCCGAGTTTTAAGAGACAGAAACGCCCTGGACTATGGCTCGTAAATCAGGACGTCGACCGGTTTGCCGCCGACCGGGAGGTCGGGGCAAGCACTGAATGCGACGAGCAAGTCCATCTCAGCGCGCAGGTCCATGTAATTGCCGGGCTTCGGGCGGACCTGCGTATGCTCCATGCGGCCGGTGACGCCGTCGATCTTCATGTGCTGATTGAGGTTGAACGGGCTGGGAATGTCTTCAGGGATGATGCCGTACGGCGCCAAAGCTCGCGATAAATTTTCGTAGCAGCCGTGATCGGGGATCTCGTCGATCTGCCGCGGGTAGTATTCGCCCAGCCGGTTTTCCTGTTTCGCCAGCTGGAAGCGATAGCCGCTGCACATTCCTTTCTGCAAATCATGCGTGCCCTCAGCAAAGCCGTCTGCCAGGATGGTCATCATGTGTTGATTGTTGCGGCCCATCAGCTTGTCGCCGGTGCTGACGAATAATTTCATGTTGTAAACTTTGGTGCGGGCCTGATCGAAGCGTTCGAGTAGATTCTGCCGGCGGAAAAACACGAAGTCCACGGTCGTCGTGGCCGTGATGCGAATGACTTGGCCCTGTTTCAACTCTCCCGCCCAGCCGGTGTTGTAGGGTACATGGGCTTCATCGATTTTCTTCATGGACGTTCCTCGCTGCTGAAAACCTGCGATTGGCGGCCTTTGTGGACGTTCAAAGCGGCGACTGGTTGCCCCTTCTCGAACATCAGAGCGTAGCGTATTGCATCTCTAAGTTAATTCACAATTTCTGTCAAGCAAAGCAGCGGCTCCCGCTTACCCCTGACGCCTCACCGATTTCGTGGGGTCGCCCCTCACTCCTTACGCCTTACGCCTCACGGATACGAGCGGCTGGCGACTTACCCCTGACGCCTCACGCCTCACCAATTAACTTGACAAGCTTGTTTTCTTCCGGCTAGACGTTTGAAGAACGATTTTCTGTTGAACCTTGGGAGGCGAGCATGGTTGAAGGAGCCGTCAGTCCGTCTTACGAAAAGGTCGACCGCAAAGCGGAGGTCATCGACACCCCCTACGATCGTTGGATTGCCTCCCAGGGAATCGACGTGGTGCGGGGTTTTTTCGTCGAGGATCTTTATACGATTCCGCTCAAGTGGTGGGACCGTGTGGGAGGTTACGGGGCCTATATCATGTTGGACGGGACCGGCTACCTCGATGATGCCTACGTGTGCGGCATCCCGCCGGGCAAGAGTCTGAATCCCCAGAGGCATATCTACGAGGCGCTGATCTACGTTCTTGACGGCCGCGGCGCAACCACGGTCTGGCAAACCAACGGCCCCAAACAGAGCTTCGAATGGCAGACGGGGAGCCTTTTCGCTATCCCCTTGAATGCCTGGTATCAGCATTTCAACGGGCAGGGAGATCGCGAAGCCCGGCTGCTGGCTGTGACCACGGCGCCGCTCGTCTTCAACCTGTTTCGCTCGGAGGATTTCGTTATCAACAACCCTTACGCCTTTACCGATCGCTTCCGGGGAGAAGAAGGCTACTTTGGCGGCAAGGGCGCCTTGTACAACGATCGAGTCGTTGAAACCAATTTCGTCGCGGACGCGGTCCATATCGAGCCGGTCGCATGGACCGAAAGAGGGAAGGGCAATGCGACCATGTTCTTTGAGATGGCCGACAGCATGATGGGTTCGCATGTGTCCCGTTTTCCCGTCGGCATTTATAAAAAGGCCCACCGGCACGGGCCCGGGGCTCACGTCTTTATTCTCACCGGCAAGGGCTACACTCTTTTATGGCCGGAAGGAAAAGCAAGGACACGGGTGGACTGGAAGCGGGGATCGATGGTCGTGCCGCCGGAAGGATGGTTTCACCAACACTTCAATTCCGGCGCCGAGCCGGCGCGCTACCTCGCGCTCAAAATAATCAGCCGAAAATATAAATTGCAGCCGGGCAAGATCCAATCCGATGTGCCGCTGGCATACGGCGGCTGGCAAATTGAATACGAGGACGAAGATCCGGAAATCCGCCAGATCTTTGAGCAAGAATGCGCCAAATCGGGCGCGGAAGTGAGAATGCCGGCGCTTCGATAAAATGGAGTACTGGGGTGATGGAGTAATGGAGTGATGCTTTTAAAACCCAATCCTCCAGTACTCCAACACTCCAAGGGCCCATGCTTCGTGCCGTGATTGACAGCAGTGGGGCTTTTTCTTAATACTGAGTGTTGTAAGGCATGAATTAATAAAGAAATGTAGGAGCCTCGATCATGCTTAAGCCCGTGGGACTGATCAACGGACACTATGAGTGTCGGTCATTGGACGAAACCCTTCCGATCTTCACCGATTTGCTGGCCTTGGAGGTTGTGGAACGGAAAGAAAGAGAAGCCGTCGTCAAGCACCCGAATACGGATTGGCGGCTTGTGGTGCACGAAGGGGGGCCGAACGCGCCGAGTAAACCGCACAGCAATCATTATGGCTTTCGAGTGGGAAGCTCCAAGGAGATCCCGAAGGCTTACGAATACCTCTCCGATCACAAAGCCCGATACGGGATTAAGAGCGTCACGAAGCCGCACGAAGCCCATTTCGCCTACTCGGTCTATTTCAAGGAGCCCGGCGGGAACGATCTCGAAATCGAGTATTACAATCCGCAGGCAGTGAAGCACGGCCGAACGATCGCGGCGCCGCACTGGAACAGGCCGCTGACGGAAGATCGCTTTCCGGGCAGGGGCTACATCCCGCAGGCGATGACGCACGGCACGCTCAACTGCGATGACAAGGAAACCAACGACCGGTTTTTGGAACAGGTGCTCGGGCTCCAAATCGTCGGTGGAGGGAGACAGTCCACCTACATCAAGCATCCCGACACGCCGTGGTACATTGTGGTTCTGCCGACGCCGCGCCGGGACTATCTATCGCCGGCTAACCGGTTTACCTTAAAGGTGGCGTCGCCCGACGAAGTCGAAGACGCTCACGACGAATTCTCAACCAACGGCAAGCAGATCGGCATCAGCGAGCTGTGGGATTTGCAAGAAGAAAACGGGCGAGCTTATTTCCTGTTCAGCGATATCAGCAAGAACTGGTGGGAAGTGACCTCATAACCGCCTCTTCCATCCCCCCTGCCCGTAAAGCAGCGCTCCTATAATATAAATAGTTAGTGTGAGTGCCCCAGCATGGGTAATCCCATCAAATAAGTTGATACCATTGTGAAGATAACGGCTAGAGCATACATCGGGATTAAAGTGGCCTTTACTATGTTCGGTTTCCTGTAAATGTAGGTAGCCATCCGGTACCCTATGAACAAGGTAAAAAGCAAACCGGCTATAGGCAGAACAATCCTGAGTAGAAACAACAGTTCTGAGGAAAGCCAAGGAGTGGCCCGCGCCGCGGCCAGTTCCTGGAATGCCGGTACTGCCGGTGCCAACAGAATACCGATCGCCGCCAACGCATAGGGTCCTTCATTGATCAGATGGTCAAGCTCGTGAGCTATCTGGAGCGCCAGGGCGACAGGAACCAGCATATAGCCCCATACCTTGTATAAATCCCAAAACCCAGCCTCACTTCTCTGCAGAACACTTCGTATTGTCCAGATTGAAATAGCGGTTAAGGTTAAAGGGAAGAGAAAAGTTAAGCTCACAAACAGCAGGTTAGCAGCAAAGGCCGGGTCAAATTTAAAGGTATGGGCAAACCATGACACCAGGTCATTCCAGGGCTCCAGCATCACAGCCGTTTTAGTTACTACCAGACCCACCATTAGTACCCCAACCGTTGATTCATCAAAGGTACGTTTTGTTGAATTCCACAGATCAGTGCCAAAAGAACGGACCTTCAGGGCCACATTGTTATTACGGCAGGTTTTGACACACTCCAGGCAAAGGTGGCACTCGCCCGTCCGCTTGATGTTGGTTACGACTTGACTGACAGGACAACCTCGACCCAGCTCATTGCCTCTATAACAGTCTTTGGTGAGGCACTTTTTGCATACTTCATTGGAGCGGTTCGAAAGTTGAATAGGCGCGAACAGTGAAAAAACAGTTAGTAGACCACCCAGGGGACAGACATACTGACAGTAGCTGCGCCTTTTATAAATTATTCCTACTACAATAGCGGGAATAATAAACCCTAGCAGAACCGCCAGTGCGGTCATCGAGGGACTGCCACTGATCCACCAGATATAGGCAAAATGAAGGGTTAAAAAGAGAACAACGGTTATCCAAAGGTTTCGCAGTTTTTTAGGAAACGTCTTGTTAAAATTAACAAGCTTTTGAACCCAATCGGCCATCGCGGCAAATGGGCAAATCATGCACCAGAGCCGCCCGAAAAATAACATCAGCAAAAAAAATATCGGCCACCAGAAATACCAGGTCACGGAATACGTAAAGCTTAGAGTAGGATTTTGGGTGCCAAAGAAACCAAAATAAACGATGTTCAAAAAGACCGCGACGTTAATAAGCTGAAGACTGGATCGAAAATATTTTAAACGGACAATCTTTGCCACTGGCTTGAGAGTTAACAGATCAAACGTACGCGTACTGGGAATCGATTCCGGAATTGTCCTCCGGCTGATCCACAAGACAGCCAGCCCGCCCGTTAAAGCTACCAGGAGAATGAGAAAGTTAGCGATTCGTTTCCTGTTTAAGTCGACAGCCGCGTGACCGCTTTGGTCACGATGGCCGTTTGCATCGTGGCGAGCCGCTGCCTGAGAATCCCGATGTTCAGCGTCGCCATTTCCAGGGTGATCATGACCAGCTACATCCGGAGTACCGTGGTCGGAGTGTTCCGCTGCAATAGCCGGTAACTTTGTATCGGTATCAATCGTCGGGTGAGCACTGGCAATGGTCGTGTTCAGTAAGAATAACGATAGAAGAACAAGAGAAGTCTGAATAAGCAGCATTCGACCGCATTTTCTTTCGGATACCCGTTGCATGAGATCTCCCTTCATATCGAAAAGCTCGCTTAAGCAAAGACGCGCCCTTACACTAACCTGCGGGCAGTCACGATCCGCAGAAGAGACGATTAAATGCGCAGAATGGAATACGAGATGAAGAGCGAGGTTTGGCTACCAAAACCGAACCAACCGGGGGGTCGAAAACCGAAGTCCCCAGGAGCTGGGTTCGAGAGGTCTCTACTGATTAGCGGAAATGGCTGCGAAACATGGGTGACCAGTCCCCTTTGATAAGGCAGGTCAGACGGAAGCGACGGAACGCGAGCATGAGTAACTTTGCACCGAACCTCCATGGATTCACCGTGCGCGCTGGATTCAAGTATCTGGCCCACAACATGGCAGGATGGTGAGCTATCTCCAGAGCTGCAGGCATGTGCAGGGCCCGCAGCAAGGAAGAGGCTGGCGACAAGAACCACAGCAGCAATCTGAGCCGGCTTCGAGCTACTTTTGTGCCGAACTGGTAGGAGGGAACCGGTCGAGGTATGTTTCGCTGAAGGGTTCACTGGTCGAAACTCTCTTGGTGCTGGTGATTGAGCAACCGTTGTGCCAAACGCGTTTTACCGTAAGTCAGGGTTTGTTGGTGCCATCGTGTTACATAATGAGGCTTTATCCAAACGGAGCCTCAGTCATCTTTTGCACTAGTGCGAATCCGCAGCCGGGCTATTCTTATTCATCGGAATAACGCATCCAGCCTTTCATCCTTTATCCTCTTAGTGCCTTTTTGAGTAGCCTCGAGAGTCGATCTATCTTTTAGCTGGACCGGACATCCACAAAGGAGACCATGTGATGAGACACATTTGGCGTGGCATAAGCGCCGCCTACCGGGGATGCATCCACCTACCGGGCCAGCCTGGCTCGTGTGGCTTGAGACGACCGGTTTCGCTGCCGCCATGCGCGAGTGGCTGTGGCTTTACCCTATTGTAGAAATCCTCCACATCATCGGACTCGCCGTGCTCGTGGGCTCGCCGTACTGTTCGATTTGAGGCTGCTCGGGTTGTCGCGCTCGGTTCGTGTGACGGCGCTCGCGGCGCATCTTCTTCCATGGGCGCGGCGGAGCTTGCTTTTGATTGTGCCGAGCGGAGTCATGATGTTTACGGCGCACGC
>DASTOD010000648.1:0-3073 GCA_035762645.1 Binatia bacterium
AGAATACGTCATCAAAGGCCGCCGCCACGGCCGCAAATTTCGCCTCGGCGACAACGTCCGCGTCAAGGTCGTCCGCATCAACGCTTTCCGCAGCGAAATCGATTTCGAGTTGGTTGAAAAGGTTTAAGGCATTTCCGGAATTTCCGCCCTCACGTCATTCTCTGGCACGGCGGAATCCAGTCTTTAGCTGATTTCACCGGGGGCCTTTGTTGCGGGGAGGCGATTGAGTGCACGACTTGATATGCTCGGGGCAATCGGCAATGCTGGTGAGGTGTTTTTAGTAATTCCCTCTTTCCATCAGCGTCGTCACTCCTTGCAGCCCGTCCTCGCGATGATCAACTACGTTTCTTTTTCCATCGCCAAGGGAATACCCACCTGGCCAGCGATCCGGTTATGAAATTCTTCCCAGTCTTCTCCCTCGCGGCCAAGAACCTGCGCTGCATCAAACCAGGAGTTGGTGGTCGGTGATTCCTTCCTAAGTTTCTCTACCTCAAGTCCCTTTTTTGCAATGATCGTCCAAAAATCGCGGAAACCTTCGCCTCTAGCCTTCTGGTGCGACTTTTCGGCCTCACCTGCGCGATTATGCGCGTTGCTCTTGTCGGTTCCACCCTTTATTTCGATGGCGACTTTATTTTGAAGCTTACCGCTAAATTCTTCTTGGATGCGCACGTCTGGGTCAGCAGCCAGAGCAATAACCACGGTACGGCCTGCTGAGTTCTTCACTGTTATCTTCCCTTGTTGTTCATCAGTAATATGACTCTTGACGATTTCTCGAATGGAGAGGAAAGCATCCAAAACAGCCTGCTTGCCAATCGCGTTATTGTTGCTTCCTTGAAACTGGGCTCCAAGCGTAAGAAGCGGCAACTCAGCCACATCGCGCTGCGTGATCGCAGGCGACATTTGCCGCACAAGTTCGGCTAGACCTCCCCCCAAAGCTCTACAAAGAACAGGAAGCGCTTTGCTCTGACTTTCATTGAGCACGCCGCGGCTTTCCATACTTTTGAAACGACTCATGCCGGTATCGGAGTGGTAGAAAGTTTTTTGGGGCACCCCTAAAAGAAGTCGATAATAACCGAGCAGGGTAGGTTTCGTCTGTAGAATGGCCGGCGTAGGAAATACATGCTCGTCCCGAATTCCGGCTGCTGCGAGAATACGCTGGACATCGGTTGGTATAAAGGTGATCAATTCGCGTTTAAGCTTCGTCGGATCGATGCCGGCAAGCGCTTCGGCTAATGCGTCCATGAGCCAAGTCTTGCGCGCAGCGACCAACAGCTGATGGAACGCGACCTGTCGTGATGCGGCCGGTATTTTTACGGCATGGCGGCCGGAAGGTGGTTCTTTTTTCAGGCTACTGTCACTCCGGGTTACTGCTCTCGGCTAAGTGATTCGCCACCGAAGGATGACTATTCACATTCATCAGACTTCCGAAACACGATCCAATAGGAGTGTCGACGCCTGCTATGATGGGCTTTCTTCCATTTGGGGTCCACGATAGGCCCTTTTCGAACTTTGATAATGCAATCGCAGGGGATGAACCCAAACGATTCTGCCGATTTGATGAGATCGATGTGAGCCCATTGATAACGATGGTCGTGAACGTAATCGGTCACTTTGCACAGAAGGATGCCTTCAGGCCTGAGTACTTCGTAAGCCTCTTTCAGAAATGGCGGATAAGTATATGAGAAGCTGTAACCATTCTCTTTTGTGGATCGAACACCGAGTCCAAAGCGGCTCGTAAAATCCTTCAAGTTGTCCTTACCTTGATTGGGTACATGGGGAGGATCATAAATCACGACATCAAAAATTGAGGAACGAAACGGCATGCTTGTGTTGTCCCCAACCACGCTCGGGCGGTTTCTTAACTTCATATCCATCCCGAGCACGGGCCGGTTGCTGTTCCTCCAGAACCTCCAGCCGCCGACCGTGGCATCCAGAATCCTCTCCGGTTGACTGCCGGGATAGAAGCTAAGCATGTACTCAAGAAGGACCGAATCCTCACCTTCCCAGACCGACGGGAGCGGACGGTACGTGTGAGTCTTTCTCGCCGGCTGGCTATCTTCCGGCAGTACGAGCGCTATTTGGGATGCTTTGAGGTCGTAGTGATCCGGCATAAACGGTCCTCTGTTCTTCATACTGGCAACTCTATACCACAACGAACAAATCGCTGTCAGTTTTTTTTAGGAACTTGCAACACTAAGTCTTTGATCAGATGTCCCGTGAGCATCAGATCAATCATTTCGTGAGGGTCAGCTTTGCGCCTTTCCAGGACCTTCCTATGGAAACAAATGTGACATAATCATTGACACAAAGCAATAACTCTGGCAGCATGTTTAAATAATCAGTCGGCAGGGCTTCCAGCCCGCCGTCGGCAAGGCGGCCGCGGCGCTGGCATGGTTTGAACCTCTGAACGCTTTGAACGACCTGAACGTTTTACTGGTATGGCTCGCCCCAAACTCGTGACCAAGGAACAAGTTGTTGACGCTCTAAGCCGCTGGTTTATCCGAAACAGCGGTCCTCCCACCGTCGAGGAGCTCCGCCGCCTGCTTGGCGTAGGGTCTACCCGAACGGTTCTTAGATACCTCGATGATCTCAAAGAAGAAGGCTATATCGACCGGTGGTCCGGGGCTCGCGGCCTAAGAATGCGCAAAGGTTCAACAGCAAAAGGCCTTGAGACGCGATTAGTTCCCATCGTGGGCGAGGTACCGGCGGGGCAGCTCATGCCCGCCGAAGAAGACATGCTGGGCCAAGTTCAGCTCCCGAAAGAATTCTTAAAACCGCCCGCCGCGAAATTTTTTCTTCTTCGAGTGCGGGGCGATTCCATGAACCGGGCAAAAGTCGAAGGGCAAACGATAGACGATGGCGATCTGGTCCTCGTGCGCCAGCAAGAACGAGCTAATCCAGGAAAAATCGTCGTCGCGCTCGTCGACGGAGAAGCGACAATCAAAAGACTAGCCAAAGCGCCCGGCTATTATGTCCTACAGCCAGCGTCGACCAATCCGAAACACCGCCCTATCATCGTAGCTCAAGACTTCCGGGTCCAAGGAATCGTCTGCAGAGTGTTTAAAAAAGGAGG
>DASTOD010000649.1:0-4890 GCA_035762645.1 Binatia bacterium
ACATGACTACCCCGGCTCCGTTTCGGCAGTTTCTTGCTGAGACGGTGGCGCAAAACACGCCGGGGCGAAAGCTCGATATGAGCGATGAGCAGTTGGAGAACGCCCAACAGCGGCACCTCAAGTTCATGGACGATAGGAATATCGATATCCAGCTGATCGGTCCCCGGCCGATCGCCATGTGGCACTGGATGCGCCCTTTTCTTCAAGAATTCTGGGCCGCCACCGTGAACAACGTCATCGCCCGTATCGTCAAGCTCCACCCCGACCGCTTCCGCGGCATGGCGCAATTGCCGCAGTCGAAGGAAAAGGACACGCGCAACTGCGTCGCCGAACTAGAGCGCTGCGTTAAGGAGCTGGGCTTTGTCGGCGCTTACTTGAATCCGGATCCGGCCGGCGACAAGCAAACGCCCGGCGTTCACGATGAGTACTGGTATCCGCTCTACGAAAAGGCCGTCCAGCTCGACGTCCCTTTGATGATTCATCCTTCGATCACCTACGACCGGCGGCTGGAAATCATTCCGGCGAATTACCAGATGAATAATTACCTGGAAGAGTTTGTGGCGATGCAGCTCTACTCGCACAGCAAGGTTTTCGAGGCTTTTCCCAAACTCAAGATCGTCATTTGCCACTGCGGCGGCGGTCTCAACCGCTTTATCCCCACGGATCATCATGTCGGCAAGGCCGGTCTTAACACCAATCTCTTTTACGACGCCTGCTGCTACGACGTTCATTATCTCGAAGCCGCCATCAAGCAACGCGGGGTCGATCAAATGCTCTTTGGCAGCGAGTCCCCCGGCTCGGGCGGCGCGGTTCGCCCGGAGACAGGCCGCCCGTCCGATGATTTAGTCCCGGTGATCGACAGTCTGGAATTTCTGACCGCCGACGATAAAATGAAGATTTTCCAGAAGAACCCTCTGCGGGTCTTTACGCGCGTGAAGCTCTAGATCACTTTAGCAAACCCTGGACGCTAGTCCGGAGCTCCCTCGCCCTTGCCTCTCGCAAGGCGGGCAAGGGGGTGCGATTCGATGCTGGGTTGGAGCGTTTTTGCACCAGGCTTCAATCCGGCCATAGCCGATCCTGATTCTTGTCCCGTAGGGCACGGTAAACCTTTTCCGCCGTTATCGGTAGATCGAAAACCCGAACGCCAACCGCGTCGGCAATGGCGTTTGCTATGGCGGCCGCGGTCGGCACATTGGGCATTTCTCCAATCGCCTTGCCTTGAAATGGCGTCGGACCCGTGGGCGTCTCGAGCAAAACAGTGTCGAGGCGGGGAATGTCATTGATGCAGGGAAGCTTGGCGTCGCCCAGGTTTGCCGTCGTGATCCTGCCATCGAGCATCGGATTTTCTTCCATTAAGGCAAACCCGATTCCGTTGACCACTCCGCCGTCGATCTGACCCTGGAGCGTCAAATGGTTGAGCACGGTGCCTGTATCATGGGCCGTCGTGATCCGTTTGACCACGATCTTTCCCGTCGCGGGGTCAATTTCGACCTCAGCCACTTGGACCGAAAAGGCCGTGACCTTGGGCATGTCCTTGGGCTCATACAGAGTCAGATGAAAAACCGGCCCGCCGCTTTGACGCACGGCTAGTGCAATGGTTTCGCCAACGGTAATGGAGTTTCGCTTCGCGGTGAGAAACTTGTCCCCTTGCTGGCGGATATCTTCCAGTTTGCAGCCAAGCTCGCGCGCGGCAAGCCTCATCAAGTTCTCCCGCACCTCGCGCGCGGCCTTGTAGACAGCATGGCCGGAAGTATTGGTCTGTTTACTGCCGCCGGTTCCGGGATCGTAGGGCAAACTATCGGTGTCTTCGAAGCGGACTCCGACATGCTCAGGCGGCAGGCCGAGCGTTTCACTGACCATCTGCTGAATGACCGTGTAGAATCCCGGTCCGACGTCGGGCACGCCGGTGAGGATAGTCACCCGGCCATCCATCTCAAGCGTAATTGCAGCCGTGGCTTTGCCCTCGGGGGTGCCGCGTTCATAAAGCGCTATTCCCCGGCCGCGGTTTTGCTTCTTTCCGTCTTGCTTCCACCCTGCTGCTTTGACGGCGCGTTCCAAGGTCTCGCCCACCAGGATGTGCTGCCACTTCTCGCCCATCGGCGAGCTGTCGCCGTCGCGCAAAACATTTCGCCTGCGAAAGTCGATCGGATCTATTCCCAACTCACGAGCGATGATGTCCACCTGAGACTCGAAGGCAAACACAATCTGCGGGCTGCCTGGAGTTCGCGTTTGCGTGCAGGGCACGTGGTTGGTGTAAGCACAGTAAGTGTCGACACGGATCGCCGGCACGCGGTACATGCTGGCTAAACGCCTGCCCCCGAGAACCGTCACCTGCGGATTTGCTTTCGGAGATCCGTATGCGCCTCCGCTGAAGACTATTGTAGCTTGCACCGCCGCAAAGGTTCCGTCGCTCTCCACGCCCGTGCGCAGCGTGATCACCCCCGGATGCCTGTGCCCGCCAGCCAGAATCTCTTCTGTGTAATCGAAAACGAGCTTGACCGGCCTGCCGGTGGCTTTCGATAGAAAGTAACAAACCGGGACATCGAGGAGAGACGCCTTCGCGCCGAAGTCGCCGCCCACGTGAACGATGTGAACCTTTACCTTCTCTTTGACGATGCCCAGATCTTCGGCCATCTGGTCGCGCAGTCCATAAGGCGCTTTGTTCGCGGCCCATACTTCGACGCTGCCATTCGCATGCGCCTGCACCGTACAGGCAATGGGCTCTAAATAACCGTGGTGCGACAGCGGTGTGCGAAAGGTATGCTCAAAAACGCGCGCCGCCCGCTTGAAAGCCCCATCCAAATCGCCGTTCTTCCACTGGACATACGATTGCAGGTTATGGGACGAAATGTGCTCCGGCACCGGCGGCGCGTTTCTGTATTTGGACCGGTCCTCGTGGATCACCGGGGCCGTCGGTTTCAAAGCTTCTACCGGATCGTCGACGAACGGAAGCTCCTCATACTCAACCTCGATCAGCGTCAACGCTTGCTCGGCGATTTCTTCGGTCTCCGCCGCCACCGAGGCAACGGCGTCCCCCACGAAACGCACGCGGTCGGTTGCTAAAACCGGCTGGTCCTTGACCCGCGTACCGACGAAAACATTATTCACATCGGAACCGGTGAGGACCGCATGCACGCCGTTCAACGCTTTGGCCCTGGCCGTGTCGATTCTCTTGATTCGTCCGTGAGGAATGGGGCTTCTGAGCACTTTCGCCCAGAGCAGCCTCGCGAACGGCAAGTCGGCGGCGTATCTTGTCTGGCCGGTGACTTTACCTTCGCCCTCGATTCGGGGAAGCGGTTTTCCAACGGTGTGATAACCCAACTTTCACCTCCTGTCAGATTGGTGATACTAGAGGATTGAGGATCGATGATAGAGGATGGCAATCCTCAATCTTCGATTCTCCATCTTCGCTGTTTCCAAACCCGCGCGCCTTGCCTGTGAGATCTTTTTGACCAACGTGCAAATCAAAATTGTTCACCGAGATGCTATAGGGTTAGGATTCGGCTGAGACAATCGTTGTCCCTATCAGCTTTTCAGCTCAAGCCGTACAGCCGGGCGCAGTTGTCCCACAAAATTTTCTTGCGGCTTTCCTCGGAGACTCCCGGCATCTCTAGAAACTCTTCGACGGCATGCGGGAAATCCGAATCTCCATGCGGATAGTCCGTGGAAAAAACGATGTTGTCGTTTCCGATAAGATCGAGAACCATCGCCAGTTCCTGCTCATGTTCGGTCGAGATCCAGCATTGCCGCCGGAAGTACTCGCTCGGCTTCAGTTTCCCGGCGGTGGGGAAACGGCCCTTATCCATCGCATTGTCCATACGATGCAACAAAAACGAGACCCAGCCGCAGTAGCATTCCAAAAAGGCGAGTTTTAATTTCGGGTGGCGTTCGCAGACCCCCCCGCCGATCACGTCGACCATCGCCAGCATATTTTCCATCGGGTGAGCGCATACATGCCGCAGCAGCAGATTATCGCCGAAACGATCACCGATCTGCGGCAGCTCGCCCGCGGCGGCCGCCGAATGAAAGCCGAGCGGAATTCCCAGAGCTTCCAGACAACTCCATAGCGTGTCGTAGTACCGCGAGTGCCAGGGCAAAGAACGAAGCGGCTCAGGCCGGGCAAAGACCCCGACAAAACCGAGCTTGCTCACAACGCGCTCCGCTTCGCTCACGGCTTCGCTCACGTCGTGCAGCGACAGCATGGCGACGCCTTTCAAGCGCTTCGGCTCCGCCTGGCAAAAGTCGTAAAGCCAGTTGTTGTATGCGCGGGCGACGGCAGCGGCCAACTGGGGATTGATGTCTTCACGCATCATGATGCCCAGGCCGATCGATGGATAAAGGGCCGCGACATCGAGACCTTCGCGATCCATCGCCTGGAGCTGCGACACGGCGTCAAAGCCGCGGGCCCGCGCGCCGGCAATCTCTGCGTCAATGCGCGTGGCATCGAAAATGCCGCCACGGTAAGTCGGCTGGTAACCCTTCAGAATTCGCCCGTCGAACAGGACCATGGCGGAACTACGCTCTGTGGAGCTTAGAACTTTGGGAGCCTGTTCCCGCCACTCGGGATCCATGTACGTGTCCCAGAGAGTCGCGGGCTCTCGCAGGTGCATGTCGGAATCCATAATTTTGAAGCTGGATTTCATGATGTTTTCACCGGCCGATCTCCGGCACTGTTCAGAAATATCATGACCAACGGTTGCAATGTCAACCGGTGCGTAGACTTTTGAAACTCTTTTGCAGTAAGATCCACTCGATTAGTCGTTAAAGATGGAGTGTTGGAGTACGGGAGTATTGGAGTATTGGGCTTTAATACGCATCACTCCATTACTCCACCACTCCAGTACTCCAGTCTTGTTGCTGCGAGGCATCGGTTTTTTTTATGAGGTGATG
>DASTOD010000650.1:0-4860 GCA_035762645.1 Binatia bacterium
ACACGATTGGGGTCAGACTTTCTATTCTATAATAGACAATCTTGCATCAGGCCATCGATTTCCGTCTTCAGCTTAGGATCCAAGTCCATTCGATCCCGCAGTCGCGAAATCAAAGAACTCGCCGTCGCCATATCTCTGCCCAAACACATTGCCACTTCCACCAGCCGATATCCCAATCGCCCGACCAGCGCCGATGCCAAATCGGCGATTGGTCGCACGTTGTTGAATTAGCAGGAACTTCTATGGATGGGTTGTTTCAGGCAAGAAAGGGGGACGACAACTTAGTTAACGCCGGTGTATCCAAACGTTGACAGCGAGCTATAGGTAATTCGCCGGTGATGAGGAACAGTCAAGGCGCGTTGGCAATAGAACGGCTCAAGGCGTTTTCCACAACCCACGCCGCTCTTCTCTCGCCTCTGTTTCCAGTCTGCGGAACTCCTCCAGCCGCGCAAACGGAAAGCGTGTCAGGACGAACCCGTACCCCTGTTTAATGATCTCCCCGTTGAGCAGCGTGCCCTCTTCCAGGAACACGTACGCTAGGGTTCGCCCGTAACGGTCCTTGTGATCGATGACCGCAGTCGCCCGATCAAACTCTAGGCGGACCCGCTTACCCTCTACCAGCTTCCGGGTAAAGCTTGCAGCGTCCTTCCCGACGCGTTTCGTTACAGGTGCGTCCACACCGATGAGGTTTACATATTCGTCGTTGTCGAGGATGAGCGTGTCGCCATCGACGACACGGCGCACCGTTCGCCATTCTGACGCTTGTACAGAGACACACGTAAGCAGCAGGAGGCAAACAATGAGACGGCGGGGGCTAAGCATGACGGCGCTACCAGGTGCAGCTATAGCCCCAGCAACGGCGGCTAGTCAAATTAAATCAATTGTCACCTACCTGCAAGCCGTGCCCGGAGTACCGGCCGCGCCCTTTCAATATACTCAACGATAATCTCAGCGACTCGGGCAACCGATAGAGAAGTTTATCCGCCCCCAAAAGGGTCCACATCCATCCGCTCATCATGACCGCTACATTAAAGATAGCAGAGTTCGGTTTTCACTCTCTCCCACGAATTTTTTTTGCGGCATTGTCACAGTGAATTAAGTAACGTTGGATATATGTCTGTCTAAGGTTTGGTGTGTGGGAGATTACCGACAACGATAACACCTTCGCTTGGGCCGTCCCGGCGTTCCCACTTTTCGACGGACTTTAGGTGAACAAAGGCGAGGACGAGTGGCGATGGCCACAACCAGGTCCAGGGGCGCCCGATGTAACGTGCCAGCCGTCATGTTCGACCATTTCAATTACTTGCTTCGTCCACGTATAGGACGCACGAGTGGGTACCAGACTACCGAGACGAGCACGAGGAATGCGGCGAGCGTAATGACGGCTATCTTCACGTTCTACCGAAGACGCAGCGCATCGACTTAACTCCATTTGTAGTTCGTCGCCAATGATTGCACACATGCGACGTTAGCCGCTACCGAAAAGCTTAGGACTTTCAGTTCGCCTCTTGTACATGCGCATGCTCATTTCTGAGATTAAAGATAGCGGCAGTGTTTCCGCTTGTAGATGTCTATCGCGGGTCTTGTATTCTAGTTCTATGGTGGGATCCCTGACGGACTGATCGGCAGTGCAGATCCGCCATACTGAGCCACCTTTTTCATCAACGTATTTCCCTAGTGTGCGCAGTATCTCGGGCAGACTGTTGAATCGTACGCCGGTGGACGGACGGCCCCGCTTTGCCTGGCCCTGCCGTTCGAGCGCTTCAAGATCTTTGAGCGAGTAGCTTAGGTGTATCGTGTACGGGGGATTTGGATCTACGCAGTGGAGATGAAAGTCGTAATCATAGACCTGAAGCTCAAACACTATGATTCCCTGTCTCTGTAGTGCTTGGCCTATACAGCGAAGGGCAGCCGCATAACTGGTTATGTCGGGCATGACAACCTCCTTTCGCGCCGGCTCTAACGAAAAGAACGGCTGAGCGCAATACCAGCAGGCTAGTGTTTTACCGGACCGGCCGCCCTTTTATAGAGTACAGCGCGATTATTTGCAGCTTGTCTGTGAAAGCTATCGTCTGAACAGACTGAAACGACCGCTATTCAGGGTGTTATCCCGGTCCCGATCCGCTGAAAGCAATGCGATTAACGAGAATAAGACGAACAGGATTGCCACTATTATGGTGACAACGTCTTTCATGTGTTTCTGACCGTCAATTACGGTGAATGCTGAAGTATGACCGCCAACTTATTTCTTCCAGCTTATTTAGCAGGTGCTGGAATGATGGCCTCCGGGTTCTCGGTGAGTCAGCGACGGTGATTCGTTGGATTGAAGCGAGCCTGTTGGTCCGACGCGAGCGCTGCCTGTGATAGCGAGAACGGAGCGCCTTGGCCTTCACACTCGTATCAGAGAAGCAAATTTTATTCCTGTATAATCGGGTAGTTAAAATACGAAGGAAGAGCAACATTTGTCCTGAATACGGCACATCTGAGACTCTGGGCAACACACCCGCGATGTCGGGACTGTGACAAACATGGATCAAAACGTGGCTGTATTTCTAATAACGGAGCCTAGGTGATCCTGACTGAACTTGGCCGAAAAACGAAACTTTGTCTTTCTCTTCTTCGCGCGGGGAGACGACAGGATGAGGCCTTGCAGGACCATCTGAAACCGGTACATCGACGATCCGGCGCCAGCGGCAATCACAAAAGCTCACTAGGGTGCGAGAGCTGTCATTGAGCGCCCGAGTGTCAGCTGGTCCGCTTCTGTGATAGGCTCGCCAACTTCGAAAATAAACTGGTACTCCGTGATGCCGGTGATCGTTTCCAAGGGAAAGAACACTCCAAACCGGTTGCCGGGTTTCATCCCTTCGATAAAATTTCTTCCGAGCCACGCGGGCGAGGTATCGCGGTCACCAGATCGCAGCGAGACGAAGCTGCTGGGGTAAATAAAATCCTCAACTTTGCCGCCGGGCGCGATCGTAATTGAAGCCATCACAGAAGAGCGGTCGGCCATCTTCACTCCTTCATGAATTACCTTGTGAGCCTCGCCGCTTGCGTCTACGATCGAGACTGCGTTCCAATCTATGGTAATCCCCGCGTTCGATAAATTGGTAATCTCGACGCTTATCCCCAGAGGCGCAGAGTACGCGCGTTTCTCTATAGGATCCTGAGACCGAAGCGACAGCGATGTCACACCGAACCTCCAATGTACTTGATCGGCGTTTAATTGTATCGTGCCGGATCCAGAGAAGATCGACGACCTGAACGTTGACGAACCACCATATTTACCTATGTAGGTGGATTTCACGGTATATTCGCGGTCGATCCTGATAGTACCCGTGGAGAGCAACTTTAAATCAGGAGAGACGCTTACAAGTCTGATACTTAGAAACGAGGAGAATTCATTCCGATCAGCCTCCGGCGGTGGCGGCCGTTGCGCTCCTTGTTGTTGACTTGGGGGGACACACCCGGTTACCAGTAAGGTGGCGACGACCCCAATCAAAAACCAACCTTGCGTCATGCGTTACCTCTATTCTTCTCTTTTCTGTCCTCTCGTAGCGGCGGTTGAATTCTTAGACGTTGGTGATCGGCTCGGGTGATCGGCTCGAGAGAGTGAAGTCGCTGGCTTCCTTGCCAACTCGCTCAACGGATTCGTTTGCGTGAACGGTCTCGGGGTGTCCACGCCGATACGGCGGACCCGCTCGCGGTTCTCAAGAAGCAGCGTATCTCCATCAACGACTCTTCGGACGGTTCGCCATTTCGCCGCTATGTGAGACTTGGCGCAACTCCAGCGCCGCCGCTCATAGACCTTCTTGCCGCTCGCGCTGTGGTGATAGCGACCGCCCCGTGGACCTTCGTAGATTGTCTTTCCCGTGGGTGTCGTTCCAACCGGACTTCCACCGAGGCTGGATTTTTGTGAGGGTGGCGCTTTCTGGATCGGCTGTGCATCCTGGTTCACCTTTTGGAGCATCTCCTGCGGTGAGGTGAACCATTGGCTCGCGAACTCCCCCTTGTGGCAGTGATGGCCTCCAGCCTTCCGGTTGTAGTGACACCCGTACGCATCAAGGCCGCCACCGTGAGGGTAAGCATTGACTGCGTAGAGCACCACGAGCAGAACGCCCACGGCGAACCAAAGCAGGTTTCTGACGGTTCTCATCGGGCGCGAATACTTGTCAATGAGTTCTATTCCGGTCGATCCACGCCATACAAAGTTTAAGCGCGTAGCTTTCGGCCTCTTTACTGCTGGTGCAAATCAGGTCCGGGCATTCCAGGCGTTTAAGTTCTCTCAGGCGGTCTGACTCGAAGACATGGCCTCTCAAGCGCCATAGCTTTCCCGGTGTAGGAACTGCGACCCCTTAGATTCGATGGTTTTTGTAGTCCACCATCGGCGCTTACAAGAGCAAAAAGCGCCCGGCTGGGAATATAGCTTTGGATATATTTTGAGACGCGCGTTGGAATAGGTCTTCCCTAACTAAGGTACCCGGCAATGCGTCTGGTCAATCACTCCCGGCACAGCTTTAGGCCGTGCCGTTCCGCCGCCTTCCTTGCGGTGAAAGACAGGGCCTTCCGGGGAGGACGATGTGAAATTATTCTCATGTGTAAGGCCGATTTGGTCGCTAGATCACGTTGCACCGCGCGTCCCTAATCGCCTGCACGATGTGAACGGAAACCCCAGGAAAATACTTGCGGGCGGTTTCGTAAAACATTTTTGCATCTTCAGGGCTGCACTCAATGACATACTGATCCTGGCCGTCTATTTTTTGAGCATCCTGCAACGCGCCATATGCCGTGCTTGGCAGCAGTGTATGTTTTAACAGCAGGTCGTAGCACGTTTTGTTGACGACGAGCAGCATGAAGTACTGG
>DASTOD010000651.1:0-2858 GCA_035762645.1 Binatia bacterium
CCGAAAAGCGGACAGGTGGTCGGTCTGACGATCATTAACTTCGCAAAACACTTTCCCCAACTGCGACCGGGGCGGTACGATCTCCCAACGAACGGTTCGTTTAATGCAGCGCGGCTTTTGGAACAGGCTCTGATCGTCCAACTTCAATAGCAGTTGCAAGGGCCCATCACGAACGAGTCCGGCGGCCGCGCCAACGATCGGAAATCTAAAATTGGATGAGGGAGCCGAAAGGGATCAGCCTTCGGCTAAAATAGTTAGAACTCGGAGGATACAAGATGAAAACAATCTTTTCGCCCAGCATTTTTTTACTGGCGTTGGTTGTCTGGCTAACGACTTCACCTTGTAGCGTTGCAGCGCAGGATAAGCCGCTGAAGAAGATCAGCTGGGGCGTGACGTCTTTGTCGGCGTCCAACTGGATTCCCTGGCTCGCCAAGGAAGCGAAGATTTACGAGAAGCACGGACTCGATATGGAGTTAATCTTAGTTAAAGGTTCCGGCCAAACGTCGACAGCGATTCTCGGCGGCAGTCTATTTGCCGCGCCGGTTGCGGTTCCGACCGTGATGCTTGCGGATCTGGGTGGCGCTGATCTGGTAAATATCGCTCACACGGTGCCCGGGGTGCAGAGCAAGCTTCTGGTCAAGCAGGAAATTCAACGGCCCGAAGATATCAAAGGAAAGCGAATCGCAACCTCGACCTTGGGCTCTCTGGGCGATTTTCTATTCAAGTACATCATTCGGAAAAACGGCATGGACCCGATTCGGGACGTCATCTGGCTCTCCATCGGTACGCCGCCGGAACGGCTGCAGGCGTTGTCATCGGGGCGGGTGGATGCTGCGGATCTCTCCTATCCTACGGACGTGCAGGCGCAGCGCCTGGGCTATCGCATTCTCTGGGATGCCAGAAAAGAGGTGGTCTATCCTTCGATGTCTATCGTAACCCGGCGCAAGACTGTACAGGAGGATCGCGATACGGTTATGCGAATGCTGAAAGCCCATATCGAAGGGATCGCCTATTTCAAAACGCATAAAGAGTTCAGCATGAAGGTACTAAGCAAGTATCTAAGAACCAACGATCAGGAGCTCTTGGAAGGTTCTTACGCGATTTTCAAAGAGGATTTCATTTCCACGCCCTATCCGATCATGAAGGGACTCGAGGCCACTTACGACTATGTCGCGCAAACGCGACCGGAGATTCGCAGTCGCAAGCCCGAAGAGTTCATGGACCCGAGCCTGATCGCCGAGTTGGACAAAAGCGGATTTATCAAGAAATTGTACGAACAAAAATAATCATGCAAGATTTCTCGGTCGCTTCGCTTTCCTCGGAATGACATCGAAAAAGGCTTGGGATGTCATTTCGACCCGAAGGGAGAAATCTCGCTTGTGGACCCGCTTTCCGGCAGTCAGGAAAGGCTCTGATGCATAGAATCGGTTAAAACATACCTCCTGATCCTGCCTGTTGAGTTTTGCGCTCGGCAAAGAGCAGCTGTTTCTTTGCCTCCGCAATAATCCGCTCGGCATCCTCAGGCAGTAGAAATCTCTGATCGACGAGCGTTCTCGCCGCGCGGCTTATTTGTCGCACGTAATCCTCGTGATCCTGATAGCGCTCTTCGATCGATAAGCGCGGGTCACCCGCCTTCTGGCGCTCGAGTTTGGTTTTTGCAAACGGAATGAACGAACCCAGCAGCCCGCTCAGTTCATCTTCGGCCAATCCGGGCGATTGCAGATTCCACCCGGCATAAGTGCCGATGGGGACTTGGATCTGGGGTAAGCGAATGCCTGCGACATCGTTGCCATCGCTGTCTACCTTCGGGACTAGGATAGTGTACTCACCCTTGCGGGTCAGTGCTGGCGGATGCAGGTCCATGCGCCCGCGGTTGATCTTTGGACCGTAATCCAGAAAGAGTTGCCGGTTATAAAGCCCCGTATGACGCACGCCGGGAATTTTTGGGAAGCCCGTGCTCCGCTGATCCGGCGGCACCAACGTCCCATCTCGAACCGTAGGGAATTGACTCGGGGGTGGCGGTATACCTTGGGTGACCCATAAGTCAAGCGCGACCATCAATGCGCGCAGCACGTCACCTGCGGGCAGCGGATTGGTGAGCTGCTGGGTGCCCTCCTTTTCCGGCTCTGAGCCGAACGGACTGTTGTGCTGCGCGCTGGCGATCACATAGATCCGGACTTTCTCGGGAGGCGTCACGTCGCGTCCTTTGCCGTCGGTGTGGGCGAGGCAGCCGCGTTTTTGCCAATACTCGGTCGAGGTTTGAGTATGAAAAACGTACGGATCTGTCTTCGGACGTTTGAGAATTGCATCGCGCCTACCGGTCTGCGGGTCTTTCAAAACGTTATAGGCAAATGGAAACAGCTCCGGTTCGAGCTGGTTGGTGTGCTGCTGGGACGAGGTCACAGGGCGGGCGAATTCATAATTCAGAAACATCCTGCCGCCGCCGGCGACATGCGGCGCGATCGCGTCGAAGACTTGGCGACGCGACTCGTCTTCGTTGAAGCCATAGTAAACAAAATCCCTGAGAAACCTTGCGCTCTGAGACCGACCCCAGCCATAGGCATGGCGGATGTCCGTGAACGCCCTGCCACCTCTCTTATTCTGTCCGCGCGACGGAGGGAGATAGAGAGGGGAGTTCTCGAATCGGGACCGGGAGAGGGGGACGACAGGCTTGGGCAGCCCCAGCGGGTTGAGTTGGCCGTTGCTGTCTTTTTTTTCGTAACGCAGAAAGGAAACGAAATCGCGCACCGCCGCAAAGCCCAATCCCAAGACCAGAGGACTTTTCGCGACATAGATAAACTCATAGATGTGTCCCGGTTTGAAGCCCGCGCGTAGATACAGATCCGTCGTAGTCGGTC
>DASTOD010000652.1:0-2633 GCA_035762645.1 Binatia bacterium
AGGGGTCACATTATTCCGCGAGGGTTGAAAATGGAATAAGAAAAATTTCTCACAGGAACGTCTGTCCCCTCTTGACCTGCCTGCTAACGGGCGACCCTGAAAATAGGCCCCTAACAAGTTGAGCTGACCCCGATTTGACGGACACCTAAACGGGCGGCAAGTGACCCCAGGCCGGCAAGTTTGAACGGCCGTCCCCTCTGTCGATTGGCTCGTGTCACCAGCGTAGCAGTGACAGACCGGGAATTTTGGGGAAACTTCGTTCGTCGCGAGCAGCAACGGTGTAGCCATTCGCGATTGCCGTGGCCGCAATAATGAGGTCGTGCGGCCCCACAGCGGTTCTCTTAGCCGCGAGCTCCGACGATAAACGAGCATGAACACGAGCGGTGAGGAGATCAAAGGAGAAAACGGGGATGCGAGATAACAGTCCCTCCACAAAGGCTTCTCGCCGGCTCCGCTGCGCTGACGTTCTAGCGCGATGTACGCCGTGCAGCAATTCGGAAGCGGTCACGGCCGAAATCGCGAAATCCTCTTCGGCATAGGAAGCTATCCGGGTCTCGAGATCGAGTTGGTCGCGCTCCCACGCGATCAACACGCTTGAATCGATCACGATTCCCACGGCGACTCTGGGACGACTCTTCTTTGCCTCGTTGTCTCTTTCACCACCTTCCAAAACCGCGCATCCGGTTTCGGCAGAGAACGAACCGTGCTGAGGAAATCCGCTCCAGTGAAATTCGGCGGCTTTACCCGCGACATTTCACAAACCAACTCTCCGCCGCGCTCGATCACAAAGCTCTCGCCACGGTAGCAGACCCGATCCAATAACTCCGAGAAGGAGCGCGCCGCGTGCGTCGCCGAGATAACACGGCCGCTTCTGCCCGATCGAGTGACCGGCGCTTTCCGTTTCCGCTTCGTTTTTGACTGCCGCGCGGGCTTGTTCTTGTCGAACTTCACAGTAATCTGATTATCTGATTCGACCTGGCATTGTCAAGCCGTTCGTCGGTCCTTGAATGGCTTGAGAAAACAGACCGTTTCCGTGTCGGAAACCTCGACAAAGACTGATGACGGTACGCGGGCCAAAAAGGGTTACCAACGTCTCCGGTTATCAAGGAGCTGCATACTCTGCGCGATAACATCCTCACCGGTGTCTTTCACCAGCAGGTGGACCGGTTCTTTGCTTCGAACAGCCAGTAGGATAACGGCGCCGGTCGCGGATTTCGAGACACGTGAAACGTCCCCGCGTTTTCTTCTCCCTTGAACTTTGAACCTTGAACTTTTGAACGGCTTTGAACCTTGAACCTTGAAGGGCGGTTATCATAGTTGCGGTTCGCTCGCGGCATCGGATCCGTTACAAAGTGATCAACGATTTCGCGTCACCGGGACATTCCGCCAGTTCGAGATTTTCGCAATCTCGCCCAACCTTGAACGCTTGAACCGTTGAACCTTGAACAGGCGTAAGCCAGCTCCGCCACCCCGTCGTTAATATCAGCGTCGCTTTTGTATCGGAATCATTTCTTCGATTCCTCACCGTCCTCAAGCTCGGCCAATTGCTTTTCCAACTCCTCGAGTGACGGCAGAATTTTGCCGATAGCATCTTTGACCTCGGGAAGGTCCTCCTGCGCGATATGCCACACGCGTTCAAGGTCGATTCCCTCGTAGGCATGGATCAATACATCTCGAAAACCAGCCATCAAACGCCACGGCACCTCTGGGTGCGCCTTGCGGTACGCTGCCGGCACGCGCTTAGCCGCCTCGCCGATGATCTCAAAATTGCGGATCACAGCATCCTGGATCATCTCGTCTTTGAGAAACGGTTGTTTGCCGCCCTTGGTGTATCGCTCGATTTTTGAGGCGCATTCGAGGATGTGGGCTAGGTAGACGCGGGGATCTTTCTTCACAAGGGCCGCGCCTCCTTTAAGATCCGGCGACGCAGCAACCAGTACAGTCCATTGCTTGTTACCACATCGACACGCTTCCCGAGGACCTCTTCAAGTTCTTCGACCAGACCGGCGGGAAACCATGGACTCGTCTTCTCGGCCGTATCCACCAATAGATCGATGTCGCTACTTTCGGTAGCTTCCCCGTGAACCACAGAGCCAAACACGCGGACGTTGCGTGCACCGTGTTTTTCGGCGATGCGAAGAATCTCATCGCGCTTTTTCTGCAAGAGGTCTTCAATCGGACTTTTCGTAGCCTTTTCGGATCGTGCCATGCGATACCTCATCGCAAATCAAGTAGGTTGCCTGCCGAGCGCAAAGTGTCGCGCGCGCCGAATAGATTACCACAACGGGCCGGGTCAAACCACGCGCTACGTTTCTCCAATGGAGTTCTTGGTCCGGACCGTAACCCGTCTAAGGTGGGTCAGTCGTAACTCATCGGCGGTCCTCTAATGATCGACGATTCAAGTAATCAACCGCTATGAACTCCCTTAAGCCGCTAAAGCCGCACAACGCTCACGGAGATTCACTCCGTTTTGGCGTCCGAGAACCTTGCGAACTCCTGCCGGACGTTCTCCTCGCTGTCGGCATTGTGTTCGTTCTAAGGCGTTTGGGTCGGTCTTGCACCAGCGCATTTTCAACTGCTCGCTTCAGATTGCTTCAACCTTCGGCTCACAGTTGAATAATGGACTCCTAAAT
>DASTOD010000653.1:0-5306 GCA_035762645.1 Binatia bacterium
GTAAAACGAGATAAGAAATTCCTGGAATACGAAGATTATCTCTGGAACTTGATCGAGGAGGAAGTCAAGAAGACGATGGTCGCGGACCAAGTCTTGCACAATATCGACGCCTAGGGGCTGCACAAGCGCGTTCACCGCGCGAAAACTCCGGACCAAAGTCGCGTTACGGTATGACCCGTCCTACAACCGGCGTCTGCGTCAATAGGCGCCGTTCTGGTTAGCGCCGGTCAAGCCGCTGGGGGGCGACATGGCAGAAAAGGGACACATGGTTGAGATCGAGTCCTTGGAAAAGTACTTCGGCGAAGACAAGGATCGGGTCCATGTCCTGAAAGGTGTGTCACTGAACATACCGGAGGGGTCGCTTTATACTTTCCTCGGACCGAGCGGGTGCGGCAAAACGACGACGCTTCGGTGCGTCGCGGGTCTCGAGCGGCCCGATGGCGGGAGGATCAGTATCTCCAACCAGACGGTTTTCGCGTCTGGAGAACGGGTTTATGTTCCGACCAACAAACGGCCGATCGGCATGGTTTTTCAATCATACGCGATCTGGCCTCATATGACGGTGGCGGAAAACGTTGCTTATCCGCTGACCATTCAGCGCCTGCCGAAGGCTAAGATTAGACAAAAGGTGGGCGATGTATTGAAAATCGTCGGCCTCGACGGCCTCGAAGATCGGCCAGCCCCGAAGCTCTCCGGGGGCCAGCAGCAGCGAGTGGCGTTCGCCCGGGCGCTGGTCAACGAACCCAAGGTCATGCTCCTGGATGAGCCGCTCAGCAATCTCGACGCGAAGCTCAGAGTGCAAATGAGGTCCGAGATCAAAGCGTTGCAGCGGCGGACGCACATCACGACCATATTCGTTACCCACGATCAATCGGAAGCGCTGGCGATCTCGGATCAGATCGCCGTGATGCATGCCGGCAAGCTCATCGAGGTGGGCTCGCCCCATCAACTCTACACCCGTCCTAAGCGACGATTTACGGCAACTTTTCTGGGCCTGACAAACCTTATCGAAGGAAAAGTCCTCGAGATCGACGGCGACGCCAGGCCCGGAAAGATCCAAACCAAAAAAGGCATCTTGAGCTTTATTCCCGCCACCAGTCTCAAAAAAGATCAAGCGGCGGTGATTTCCATTCGACCGGAAAACATCCCGCTCCACAAAGAAAAGCCACAGGGGCTGGACAACGTGCTCGAAGGCACGGTCAGGGAAGCGGTTTTTATGGGCGACGCCTATCAATGCAAAGTCGCCGTCGGCGACGATCTGCTGGCTGTGCATACCCATCCCTTCAATGCCGTCAACCCGGGAGATAAGGTCTATCTCCATCTGGATCCGGGAAGTTGCAATGGTCTTCCGGCCGATGATAAAGAAGGAATGGATGAATCGATGTTAGGCGATTAGCACGACCCGCTCCCGCGAGCGAAAGGAGAATCGAATCCATGACCGCTTTAGAAGCGAGAAAGATTGCCGAGGAAGAAATAAAGGCGGGTAAAACTCCGAGCTATACCGATTTGCGCGAATGGTTGGAGATCGTTGACAGTTTTGGGGAACTCAAGCGAATCGATGGTGTGGACTGGAATCTGGAAATGGGCACGCTCTCGGAACTGATCGCGCGCGAAAGCAAGGGGCCGGTTCCCGCCTGCCTGTTCGACAACGTGAAGGATTACCCGAAGGGGTACCGCGTGCTGTTTGCTCAGAATGCCTCGTTCAAACGGATGGCTTTGAACCTGGGCTTGCCTTTGGATCTCGCCAGTCTCGACCTGGTGCGCGCGCTGCGTCAAAAACTCGCTACCCATCAGTCGATTCCGGCTAAAACGGTAAGCAAGGGCCCGATCTTGGAAAACGTGCTCTCGGGAAACGATGTCAACTTGCTCAAATTCCCGGTTCCTCTGATCCACGAGCTGGATGGCGGCCGTTTCATCGGCACGGCCTGCCTGGTCATTACCCGCGATCCCGAGGAAGGCTGGGTCAATTTCGGGGCCTATCGCGGCATGGTGCAGGATGAAAAGAGCATGAGTCTGTACATATCGCCCGGCAAGCATGGCACGATCCAGCGGGCGAAATACTTCGAGAAGGGTAAACCCTGCCCGGTGATTGTTTCCGTCGGCCAGGACCCGGTGTTGTTCATGGTATCGGGCAACGAAATCGACTACGGCGTATCCGAGTTCGATTACGCGGGCGGCCTGAAGGGCTCGCCCATCGACGTCATCGAAGGCAGAGCGACCGGGCTGCCGTTTCCGGCCCACGCCGAAATCGTCATCGAAGGCTTCATGGATCCTAATGACCGAAAAACCGAAGGTCCGTTCGGTGAGTGGACCGGGTACTACGCGAGCTCGAGCCGGCCCGAGCCGGTGATCCGCGTGCAAAATATCTATCATCGCAATGATCCGATCCTCACCGGTGCCCGGCCGGGGCGTCCGCCGTCGGACTATTCCCTGGCTAAATGCATGGTGAAGTCCGCCTTGATTTGGGATCAGGTGGAGAAAGCGGGCGTGCCGGACGTGAAGGGTGTCTGGTGTCATGAGGCCGGCGGCGGGAGATTGTTCAACGTCATTTCGATCAAGCAGCGCTATCCCGGCCATGCGCGCCAGGCGATGTTGGCCGCTTCCCAGGTGCATGCCGGCGCCTATCTCGGCCGCTATGTGATTGTCGTCGACGAAGACATCGATCCGACGAATACGTTCGACGTCATCTGGGCTTTGGCCAGCCGCTCCGACCCCGTGGAATCGATCGAGATCCTGCGCCGCTGCTGGAGCGGCCCGCTCGATCCGCGCATTCAGCCAGGGAAGAAGGGTTTCAATTCGCGCGCCGTCATCGACGCCTGTCGGCCTTTCGAATGGATGAAAGACTTCCCGCCGGTCGCGGAGTCCACCCCCGAGCTGAAGGCAAAAATTCGCGCCAAGTGGAAGAAAGTGATCGAAGGCTAAAAAACCTCGTTCTTTGTCACGCAGAAAAGGGTCGCTGCGAACAGCAGCTGCCCTTTTCTTTTTATCGACCGGGCATCCCACGCCGAAAGAGCAAATTCTATTTTGTGTAAAGACCAGGAGATATTCCCGATGCCAATGATCGATGCCGATACGCATGTTGACGAGTCCGAAGCCACCTGGAAGAAGTTGGAAGGCACTCCGTTCGCAAAGTATATACCGGTGACGATTGCGATGCCTCCCGACGAGGCGAAAAGAGCCGGCTATAACCCGACGAACAGCCGCTGCTGGGTGGTCGAAGGCAGGCTGCAGAACCGTGCGATCCGAGATGAAGTCAACCATCCTCCCCGGGTGCTGCGAGAGCTTGAGGACGTGCCGGGCCGGCTTGCCCACATGGACAGGATGGGCGTGGACGTGCAGGTCATCTTCCCGACCTTCTTCATCCGCTACAATACCAGCAACGCGGAAGCCGAATGGGCGCTGACCACTACCTACAACCGTTGGCTCGCCGAGAAATGCGCGGCGACAAATGGGCGGCTCCGCTGGGCGGCGGTTCTGCCGTTGCTTCGTCCCGACAAGGCGGTTGAGGAGCTCCGGTGGGCGAAAGAGCACGGCGCCTGCGGCATCTTCAAGCGCGGATTCGACCTCGATCGGAAAGTCACCGACCCGCACTTTTTTCCGATTTACGAGGCAGCCGGCGCGCTCGATCTGCCTCTGTGCATCCACACCGGCCATCCGCTTCCGGCGACCGAATGGGACAGGGGTTTTCCCATCATGTACTCCTTTACGGCGCTCGTGACCTCCGGGATTCCAAAGCAGTTCCCAAAACTACGGTTTGGGCTGATTGAATCGGGCGCCTCCTGGATTCCCTACACGATCTCCCAGTTGGGAGCGGTAAAACGGCAAGCGCTGCGAGGTCAACAGACTCGATTGCCGCGCCTGTTTGAACTCGAACCGGAATTGTTCCGCGCCAACCGGCTGTTCGTCACCATGGATCCTATTGACGACATCGAGTCTCTACTGAAGTTCGGCACTGAAGATAACCTGATGATCGGCACCGACTACAGCCACACCGACATCTCCGCCAACCTGAGCGCGCTGGGCGAGGTCCGCGGCTGGGCGGAGGAGGGCAGGATCAGCCATGCCCAAGCCCGAAAGATTCTGGAGACGAACTCCCAGGCGTTCTACGGCCTGTAGAACAAGACCAGTCCGGAAAGCGCCGGTCAGTTTTCATCTGGCTACAAAGCAACTTTCCGAGCCAAGCTTTAGAAAGGACGTGATTTATGGCAAGGGAGATCGAACTTTTTGGCGTCGAGTATAAGGAAGGGTCATTGGATCCCAAGGCCGCTGAGCTCATCAAATTCGCGGTCAACCTGGCAATCGGTCATGAGCACGGAGCCAGGCTCCACCTGGACAGAGCGCGTAAGACCGGCGCCAGCGAAGACGAAGTGTGGGAGACAGTCGCTTATGCGATGCGGCCCGTAGCCGCAAAGGTCAGAAACTTCGCCAAAGAGATTCTTGCCAAGCAGAGCTGAGCTTGTTCCTGGGTATTGCGCGCGAGCCCTGAAAGACTGCCGGCTCTGAGAGTCGGGCACGGCTGCTGTTCGCAGCTCCCTTTTTTACGGTACCATCCCGCCACAGAAGTGACTCACGGCACTTTAAACACTGCTCTCGCGTTGTCTTCGAAAATTTTCTGGCGATCCGCCGCGCTTAGCCATTCGATGTTCTCGATCATCGGTTTGACGTTGTCCATGGAACGGCCCGTCGCCGGATCGGCCGAAGACCCCACGCCCGGGCACTCCGTGCCGAATAGGCAGCGGTCGACCCCGACGGTCTTGATCAGGAGACGCAACGCGTCCTCGGTATACAACACCGTATCGTAATAGAGTTTGCGCATGCCGTCCGAAAATCGTCCCCCGGTTCCGCGGCGCAGCGACGGCGCTTCGAAGCGACCCAGCTGATAGGGAATCGCGCCGCCACCGTGACTGACGACGATTTTGAGTCGGGGAAAATCGTTGAAGACGTTTGAGTTGACGAGACCGAATACCGCGATGGATTCTTCATTGATGAAGTGTACGGAATAGGGACTCCGCTCCGAGCGCGAGCCGGTGCCGTGGATGTGCGCCGGGACGTCCAACTCGCAGAGCTTTTCATAGAGCGGATACCAGTAGCGGTCACCGAGCGGCGGCGCTTCCGTGCCGCTGTTCTCGTAGGGGTCCGGATTCAAAAGACACCCGACAAAACCTAGCTGCTTCACGCAACGTTCGAGTTCGGGAATCGCATTCTGAATCGGATCGCCCGCCGTCTGCGGCAGGGCGCAAACGCCGATCCACTTGCCGGGAAACAGTTTCATCTGGCGCTGGATGATGTTGTTGCATTCCTCGGTG
>DASTOD010000654.1:0-17321 GCA_035762645.1 Binatia bacterium
CAGCCGTGAGGAATCAAGCGCTAAAAAACCGGTAGCGGCAGAGACTGATAATATTAAGAACAAAAGTGAGAGGTTTCTCAATGTTTTCATAGTTTTTTCGCCTCCTTGATGTATGAAAGAACACCGTTCACAAAAGTTATCCAAAACACTAAATCACAAAACGATCTATCTCGCTAGACCGGGGATGACAGACGCGCAGCCTATTGCTTACTGCCGGCGGGGGGTTTTTCCAACAACGTGGATATATCTCTCAGCACCTCCTTTAACTGCCACTTCTCACCAAGATAGTTGAACCGGCGAATTTTCTGCCGGTCAATGATCGTCGTCAGGCTGGTATGCTGGACCAGTCCCCGCCCTTTTCTGATCACCCTGACGCCAAAGCCTTTCCAGACCTCCTTAAGTTGCGCCTCGCTGCCGGTTAAGAAGGCCCAGTTTCGGAAGTCTGCGCTGTAGCGTTGCGCATACGCTTTCAGGACCTTGGGCGAATCCACTTCGGGATCGGTCGTAATGCTGATGAAAAACAGATCGCCGGCGTGTTGCTGATTCAAGGTTCGCTGAAGCTCGGCGAAGTTCGCCGTAAACAAAGGGCAGACGTCGGGGCAGGTGGTGTAAATAAAATTGACGACGATCACCTTCCCACGCAGCTTGGTTGACTCAAAGCGTTCGCCCTGTTGGTTCAAAAGCGTAAAGTCGGGCGCCTTGGTGTTCAGAAATTGAGCGCTTGGCTTACTTTGTGGAGCCCCCGGCACATGGGCATGAAGGTCCACGGGCGCCAAGAGCCAGAGCCACAAGGCGGCCAGAACGTGGGTCTTACTGAGGCCGGAGTAGCCGGCGGAGCCTGAAGTCATAGGTTAAATTTAATTGGCGAATACCTTCGGGAATAGTCTCTCTTAAAAGGTACCTCGAGGAGTACTCTTGCTCTTTTTCGGCCTCCAGCGTGACCGGCACAAGGAAGCCGCACTCGACGAAATCGAGAAAACTCTCAAGCTCGCGGGGCTGGATCAGATGGCCGATGCGGGCGCTGATCGGTTCCTTGGAGCGATTCTTGATCCTTAGAGAAACCTCAAACACGTCTCCAGGTTGGACGACCATCTGGTTCTTCGAAACCGAAACCTCAACGCCCGATGCCTCGGGCAGAGCCGGCTGCAGCGATATCCGGATGCCCGCGGCCCAATTTAAAAAGACGCGCCATTCACTGCCTTCCTTTACCAGCTCTAACTGCTCTTCGCCCGCGGTCATTGCCAGAGTGCCGTCGCGATGTTTGGCTTCGATCGATTCGATGAGTTGCTTGCGCTCTGCCGCCGTCAGCGAGTTCAACTCGTAAGCATTCCAATTTAGCAGTAACGCGCGCATCTTGTCGGGGTCCGGCGCCTTGTAGCGGGCGCGCGCTTCGATACGGTTCGGCGCGACGGTCTTTTGGCTGGCGTCGATCTCGACGTATCCGCTCAGGCTTCTCGCCGCCTGCAGAGCAAACCCGTTCAAGGCGCCCCGTTGTTGGGCGTAGCGATTCACATCGCGAACCCGGCGGTCCGCCGCGGAGATAAAACGGTAGGCTTCGGTAAAATCGCGCGCCAAAATAGCCCGCATGTACGCCTGGATGACCGCCGCGGGCTCTTGCAGGTTCGCCGCGCGCTCGGCGGAATGCAGATTGAGCCCCGATGAGGTGAGCAGCCAGAGAGCGGCTGCGATAGCAAGTCTCGATTTCATGGCGTTAACTTATCACGACGGAGTTGCAGCACGGCCGTGCGCGCCCTTGCTTCTCGTGGGGGCCGGAGCTTGCTTCGAGGACGAGGGTTCGAGCTTGAATTCATATGTAATCGCAACCGGCGTATCCGGCCGGACTCCGTCTCTGATCACATAGGCGCTTGAAATTTCGCGCTCATCGCCCGGTCGAAGCACCAAAGGCGCAAGCGCGCCGCAGGCAATCATGTCAACATAATCGATCGTCTCCGCGGGCTCAAGGTGATGGACGATGCGGGCGATGAGTTCACGTTGGCCGTGGTTTTTGACCTTGAGATCGATCTGGAAGGGTTCGTTCTGTTTGATAATAAACTCGCTTTGGGCGAACCGAGCCTCAAGCTCGTTACTCGGAGCCGAGTCGGCTTTTAGGGTCACCTTGATGCCCAGGCCCCAATCAAAGAAGATCTTCCAGCTCCCCTGATCCGATACCAGATCGAAGGTTTCCTGGCCTTCGGTCATGATCATTTTTCCCTGTCGCTTGAGTCTCTCCAGCGTCGTGAGCAGCTGTTTCTGTCCCGCCGGCGAAAGCGAATTGAGCTTACCCGAGTCCCAGGCAAACGTCAGGGCAGAAAGCTCCTCGGCGGCAGGCATCCTGTACCCCACCTTATAGCGAGCGCGGTCGGAACTGATCTCCTTTTCGACGACCCAGAGTTCCATATCGTCAGCGAGCTTTTTGGCCAACTGAAGCGTGAACCCGCTGAAGCTCCCTTGCGCCCGGACAAAGCTGTTTTGATCCCTCACGCGGCGGTCGGTCGAAGATATATACAGGTAGGCCTCGCGATAGTCGCGCGCATAACTTGCCTTGAGATAGGCCTTTACAACCTGGAGCGGTTTTTCTTCAACCGGCGTCCGGTAATAGGTTGAATAGACAAAGGAAACCGCGACAGATGAGACCGCCACCAATACCAGTGCCAAACTAAAGTATCTCCGCACAGTCTTTCCTAGATACGCCTTTCAGCAGAACTCGTCAAAGCGGTACGACTCGTAAAGGTATTTTAGTGTAGTGGGGTCATCCCGCTGCCCGGCATCGACCGATTTCATTTGACCGTGAACTCGACTTTATCTTTGGCGTCCAACTCGGTTTCGTGGTCCGCCGCTATGACGCGAAGCTCCAGAATGTGCTTGCCGGGTTTGATGCCGGTAAGCGTGCCCTTATCGCTTTCGAACATGCCCATCAGTTCGCCGTCCACATAAGCGTGGACATGGTGGCCCTTTTTACCTTTGACCAGTTTGAATTGAAGCGGCACTTGATCGCCTTTAAACGACTGTCCCGCCGTGGGCGAGAGAATCTTGACGCTCGCCCCTTCGGCGGGCCGGAGCGCGGCCGACGACTTCTTCGGAGTGTTTGCGTTCTTTGCTGCTGGCTCGCGTGAACCGGCGCTCGTTGAGCTTGCGGGCGATGAATAAGAATGCCCAGCCTGCGCCAGCTGACGCCGCCAGGCACTTTCGCTCCCGTCTGACTTCGACATGCCGGCTGGCGCCGTAAGCAGTAAAACGACCAAACTAGCAAAAAACATCATGGATCCTTTCTTCGCCCAATTTTCGTGAGGACAAACAAAGATCATTTACAATTTAGCAAAAGCTCCCCTTCGGTACCACAAGAGCCTGGCTTCGAGCAGGCAGAACAACGCCGCCGCTACAAGCACGATCGTCGCCGCCGAAGAAACATCAAAATAAAAGCTCAGGAACATTCCCACAGCCCCACATAACGCTCCGATCATTGGAGACACGACGAGAAGCGTTTGAAACCGCTGTGTCAGGGTGCGCGCGATCACTGGAGGAATCACCATGGCCGCCGCAATCAGAGTAACGCCCAATATCTGTGTGGAGGCCAGCACGGTCACGGCCAACAGCGTGATGAACAGGAGATCGATTTTGCCCGTCGAGACGCCGTAAGCCGAGGCCACCTCGGGGTCGAAGGTGGCAAAGAGGAGCTGCCGCCGGATCATTATCAGCGCACAGAAAACGAGCAAAGCTATAAGAACGATGACCCCCAGATCTCGTTGGGTGATGCCGAGGATGTTGCCGAAAAGCGCGGCTTCGATGTTGCGGGTAAAACTCCGGTAGGTCGAGACGATGGCAACGCCGATCGCAAAGCTCGATGTCGTTACGACGCCGATTGCCGCATCCGCTCCCACCAGCCGGCGCCGGCTAATGACATGAATGAGCCAACCCGACAGCAGCGCCCATAGGCCGGCGCCGAGGTAAAAATTGATGTGAATGACATAACTCAAGACGGCGCCGCCGAAAATAGCGTGAGACAAGCCGTGCCCGATATAACTCATGCGACGAAGCACCACGTAAACGCCGACAAAGCCGCACAAGGCGCCGATGATCACGGCAGCGATGAGACCGTTGCGAAAAAACTCGTACTGTAACGGCGCCGAAAGGAAAGTCATTTACGGGTGGCTTGCGTGCGGGCGTTCGCCAATCATGATCATGCCTTCGTGCTGGAAAACGACCATTTCACCGCTGTAGGTTTCTTTCAAAACCGGCGCGGTAAAAACCTCTTGAGGCCGTCCTTCGGCAATGATTCTGCGGTTGAGACAAACCGCCCAGGGGAGGTGGGCGGCAATCCAGTTAAGGTCATGCGCCGTAATGACGATCGCCACGCCTTGATGGTTGATCTCATGAAGAAAATGAATCACGTCGTCGCGCGAGCGAATGTCGAGGCCGGCCGTCGGTTCATCGAGTAGGATCAGCTCCGGATCGCCAACGAGCGCGCGCCCGAGAAAAACCGCCTGCTGCTGGCCGCCCGAGAGCTCGCGGATGTGCCGTTTGCCCAGCCCGGCCAGGCTGAGCCGCGACATGACGGCCTCGATTCTTTGTTTTTCTCTTTTGCCGATCCTCCTGAGCCAGTGGTTTTTGCGAAAAAAACCCATCGAGATGACTTCCTCGACGGTAATTGGAAAGTTCCAGTCGATGGTCTCGAGCTGAGGCACATAGCCGATCTTTTCCACGGTCGAGCCGCGGAGTTCCTGGCCCCGCAGAAAGAGTTTACCTTCCTGTAGCGCAACCATGCCCAAGATAGCTCTGAGAAGGGTCGTCTTTCCGCCTCCGTTCGGACCGACGATGGCGACAAATTGGCCAGGCCAGATCTTCAGCGACACGTTTAGAATGGCCACTTCGTTGCCATAACCGCAGCTGGCTTGGCGGAGTTCGACCAGCGGCGGTTCTCCGGATGGGGTAATTGGAGGCTCTGCAGCGCCATGGGGGTGAAGCGTGCCGGGGGTGGAAGCAGGATGAGAACGCACGGTCATAAGGCTAACGTTTTCGCCGATAGTTAGCGTGGGATCCGGCCACCGGAGACGGATCGACCTTCTTCAAAGGTTCGGCTGAGCCGCCCAACGCCTCAAACAGGGTCGTAAGGTTTTCGATCATCATGCCCATGTAAGAATGCCGGGGCTCACCCGGTTTTCCAGGCAACTCGTCGTCTCTCAGGTTATCGATATACCGGCTTTTTCCCTCCCTGGCGATTTGTTCCAAGACGGGACTCGGAAAAACTTCCGAACCGAATACGACAGGAATCTTCTCTTTTCGTATTTGGTCGATGAGGCGGGCGACCTCGCGCGGGCTAGGGTCAGAAAAGTCGGAGGGTTGCGCCGCGCCAATGATCTGAAAGCCGTAGCGGCGGGCGAAGTAGGGCCAGGAGTCATGATAGGTGAGCAAGCGGCGGTTGTTCATCGGGATGGTTTTTACCGCTTCTTTGATCGCCTGATCGAGCGTTTCGAGTCTTTGCAGGTATCTCGCGGTGTTTTGCTCGTAGACCGATTTATTCTGCGGATCGAGCCGGACTAACTCGTCGCGCACGATGACGGCATAGCGCATGACATACTCGGGGTTGAGCCAGAGATGAGGATTGGGATGCCCCCGTTCTTTGGGGAAGCTAAAGTCATAGATATAGTCGGACGGTCCGATGGTCTTTTCCCCGAGAGACAACATCGAGGCTCCCGGTTTCAGGTTGGCCCGCGCCAGTCTAACCGTTGGAATTTCGAGATCCAAGCCGTTGACAATGACGAGATCGGCGCCAGCCACGAGCTTGCTGTCCGACGGAATGGGCTCAAAGGTATGCGAATTGATTCCCTCGGGAACAATGCCCGTCAGGCCGATTTTATCGCCGCCGACGTTTTCCACAATGCTTGTGATCGGAGCAACGGTGGTCACGATATTGAGTTGCTGAGCCCCGGCCCGGGGCGCTTCTTGTTTGCCCTGGCAAGCCGAATGGAGAAGCAGCGCGGGCAGAGCCAAAATCAAGATCAGCCGAGCCATCTCACTCCTTTTTTCTTGCGTGCCTCCGGGCTACTTTCCCAATCGGAAGCGGTAGATGTAAGTGAATTCCGCGGGAACATCTGTTCCATCTTTTTGGGCCGGCTCGAAACGAGACTGCTTGACTGCTTTCAGCGCCTCTTCGTCAAATCCCATGCCGGCGCCCTTGATGATTTCAGCCTTGCTGACTCTGCCATCTGAACCGATCTCGACTCTGAGTGTGACATCACCTTCTATCCCCATGCGCAAGGCCATCGGCGGATAAGTGGCCCGCGCGGTTCGAATCGGCTTCGCTTCGCGATTGCTCCTGAAGAGAGGTGTTGGAGCCGAAAGCCCCGGCGCCCCGGCGCCGCTGCCTGGGCCCGCAATAGCCGTGTCGCCCCCCTCGCCCAATCCTTTGCCCGAAGCGACTCCAACATCTCCCTCCGCAAGAAGGTCGCCAGCTCCCGCTTCACTGCCGCCGCCTGCCGTGTTGGCGTTTGGCCGTAGCATGGGTATGGGTTCGGCGCGAGCCGGCAAACGGGGATTCGTTTCGACAGGCGTTTCTTGCCTGATGGCAGGGATGGCCGGAGGAGAGGGCCGAGGTTTTTCTATGGGCTCGAGCTTGGCCACTGCCTTGGGTGGGTTAGCCCGCTCGGTTCTTTGGGGCGGCGGCGATTTTTGTCGGACAGGTGGCTTCTCTTCTTTGTCAGAGACGGCGGCTTTTTTCACTGGCGCTATCTCAAGCAGGCTGACGGTAATTGATGTTGTTACCAATCAAGAAACGCTTGTCGTTCTGCTCGATGCCATCGCCGTTTATCGGATCGTTCAGAAAAAAGGTGAAATTGGACCAGAGCCGAAGCTTGTACCAGGAGGCCCAGGTTTGGGCTCTAAGGGATTGGTTTGCGTCGGCGTAGTTGTAGAGCAAACTCAGGTTTTGCCGCTCCGATTTTCCTCCTTCGCTTGAGTCGAGTGAGTCAAATCGACCAATTCGCTTGCTTCTGACGGCGCGGGTTGGAATCTCTCCCGATGCATCCCAACGGGTTTTAAAAAATGTGCCGAGAAAATTGACTTGCGAGCTGGCGGTGGAGAAGAGAGTGAATTTGCTCAACAGGTTGTAGCGGAGGTAATTATTTTCGTGCTTGAACGGCCCGTCGTTATAGTAGAGTTCGCCGACAAGATAGGGCGCTAGAAGGGTTCCTTCGGGTGGCGAGAGGGTGCCAACGTAGCGTTGAGTGTTGTAGCCGCCGCCCATCAGCGTAACTGAGGAGTCTTTGTCGCGCCGCTTGGTAATGATGTTCATCGCTCCGGCGGTGGCGAAATCACCCAGGTGGGCGAAATAGGGGCCCTTGTAGATCTCAACTCGCTCGATCGTTTCGGGAATGAGCCAGTGCAGGTCTGCGTATCCCTGGCCATGGGCATGGCTCACCATATTGACTGGTATGCCATCGACAAAAACGGCGAAATCGGTGCCATGATCGGCATCGAAGCCGCGGAAAAGGATCTGGTCCGCCTTTCCACCGCCATGATGCTGGCCGATCATGAGCCCTGGTGCGAGTCGCATGACGGCGCTCGGCATGCCGCTCGGCCGGAGCTCTAAATCCTTCGCCCATCGGGTCTGTTCCGTTGCGGCTGACGTGGGCTGTTCACCCCAGATGTAGACTTCCACCGGTTGCGAAGGCTCGGCGCCGTCGGCAAGGGCCGCTCGAATGAACGCTACCGGCGCCACGAGAAGAAGAACCGCCAAAATGTGCATTGGAGCGTCCGCTCGGAGTAGTACGATTTTGTGACTCGTAACACACTAACCCAAAAAATTTTATCCGTGGCTCCACGAATCGGTGGGCGATAGGCGAGCTCGTGAAAGCGCGTGGAGTTGACCCAGCACGATACATAAACTCGCCATCACGAACGATGCAGCCATGGCACCGAAGACTGCCGTCAGTCCGAGGAGTTCCGCGACGTAGCCCACGGCCGGCGACCAAATGGCCCCGGCCATGAAAGTGGCCGTGTAAAACCACGCAAATCCCATGTCGCGTGTGCGATCATCGGTAACCTGAACCACCATCGTTTGAAGGATGGGGTGGGTCCCAAAAGCGCTGGCGCCCAGGATCAAGGCGGCAATCGAAGTGGAGAGCATGTTCGCGCCCGCCCATGGAAATGAAATCGTTGTCAGCGCGGCCACCGCATAAGCTCCGAGAAGAACTTTTTGTGGATGAAAGCGGTCGGCCAAGCGGCCACCCAAAAGCGGGCCGGCGATACTGCCGATCATGAGCACCGTGAAAACAACACCCACGGTCGCGGTTTCCATGCCAAGGTTGTGGCTTAAGTAGAGCGGCAGGAAAGTCGAAACGACTCCGTGGCCCGAACCGCCGGCTGCCACTACGGCTGCGAGAAGAATCCACCGTAGATTCGAGCTCTGGATGGCGAACTTGCTGTCCTGCCAGAAGGAAGCCTTCGGCCGATTCGCCGTTTCGCCTGTTTCTCTGGGGTCCTGCAGAAAGGCGGACATCGCCAAACCGACGACTATCGCCGGAATCGCAAATAGAATCGTGGTTACGCGCCAGCCCCAAAGGCTGATCAGGAGCGCGGCAAAGAGCGGTATGAGAGCGGTGCCGATGTTCCCCGCAGTGAAGTGCGCCGCCAGCGCCGATCCTAATTGCTGGCGCTGAAAGTGATGCGATAAAAGGGCGCTGCCGACCGGATGCTGGGCGGCGCCGCCGACTCGCGACATAACCGTCCAGAAAAAGAACTGCGGAAAACTCTGAGCGAGCGCGACTAGAAAAAAGCAAATGCCGACGGACGCGTTGCCGAGTCCCAGCAGCAGGTGGCGTTTGATGAATCTGCCGAGCGCGCCCGCGACGAATTGAAGCAAGCCGCCGACGGCGCTGGCGACACCCAGCATAATACCCAGTTCCGCGTAGCCGAAACCGAGCTCGCGCAGCACGAGCGGATAGACAAGCGGCTTCAGCGCCGACTGCCCGTGGTTGATACTGTGAGCCAGGCTGATCAGCGTTAATGCGGCGCCTGCACCCGTGTGCCCATGGTGCACATCCCCGCCGCCGCGGTCATGATCATGATGTTTGTTCATATGGACGGTTTCGTCGCGTAGTCCTCTTCTACTATCAATTTACGAGTCGTGTTATCAATCTTGAAAAAAATTAGTGCTTGATTTCGGTAGTGGTGGTAATCAGCCGGCCGTTTTGGACCCCCTTGGTGGCAATCAACTTACCGGCGACCTCGTGTACTTTGCCCGCCGATCCGCGCACTACAATGACCTCGAGACAGTTGTGTTCATCGAGGTGGATATGCAGACTGGCATTGACGGCAACGCTGGCTTTGTGCTGCATGTCGGCGAGAAGGTCGCTCAAATGATGGGTGCGATGGTCGTATAACAGGCTGATGACGCCGACGACTTCTTCGTCCGCCTTGCCGACTTTTTTCTGGATCAAATGATCACGGATGAGGTCGCGAATCGCCTCGGAGCGGTTTTGATAACCTTGACCGCCGATGCTCGAGTCGAACGCGGCCAGAAGGTCCTCTTCGAGGGAGACGCCAAAGCGTGAAAGATGGTGCATAGTCAACGTGCATGGGCGTAACACGATTCTTGATAACGTGTCAACCCGTTTGTCAACACGTCGGATGTCGCCCGGTCTTATTGACCGAAGATTGACGTGAATGACATAGTCGTGAACGGCCGGTTCCGAGTCTCTGGGCCATTCAGTTAGGCGCGAGACGGGCAAGGCGGGTGAGTTAAAAGCCGCATGAAACCGCGAATTGCCGGGAAACCGGGAGCCGCATTATTGGCGATCATGCTCGTGGCAAGCCTCGCCGGGCGCGCAAGAGCCGACGAGATTCTGATTGCGGCAGCAGCCAGTCTCACGGACGTTTTGAAAGAAATCGGCAGCATCTATCGGGTCGGGAGCAAGCGCAAGGTCAATTTCACGTTTGGGTCTTCCAGCATGCTGGCCCGTCAGATCGACGAAGGAGCGCCGGCGGATATTTTCTTCTCGGCCGATTTGCCGCAAATGGATAATCTCGACAAAAAGGGCCGCCTGGAACCCGGCACGCGAAAAAATCTGCTTTCGAATACGTTGGTGATCGTCGTGCCCGCCGATTCCAAGCTAACTCTGTCGTCACCCAAGGATCTATTGAAACCCGAGGTCAAAAGAATTGCGCTTGCCCAGCCGTCATCGGTTCCGGTGGGCAGCTACAGCAGCAAGTACCTGGCTGACGAAGGCTTGTGGAACCAGGTCAAGCCAAAGGTGATTCCGGTGCAGGATGTCCGGGCGACCTTGGCGGCGGTCGAGTCCGGCAATGTGGAAGCCGGGTTCGTCTACAAGACCGACGCCGCTGTTTCCAAGAAAGTAACAGCCGTCTACGAAGTTCCGATTCATAAAGGGCCGCAGATCACCTATCCAATCGCGATTGTGAAAGAATCCAAGAAGAAGAAAGCCGCTCGCCATTTTCTGTCTTTTGTCGTCGGTCCGGCGGCAAAAGAGCGCTTCAAAAAGCACGGCTTCATTCTCTTGGAGTAGCGCCGAGGATACTGCTCGTTGTTGATTCTCTCACTGGAAACCTGGCAAATCACTTTCTTTTCGATCGCTGTCGGACTTGCCAGTACGCTTCTGATTCTCCCGTTTGGCATTGCCGTCGCCTGGCTCTTTGCGCGCAAGGAATGGCCTCTGAAGAGTATGGTGGAAACGGTGGTCCTGCTCCCGCTGGTCATGCCGCCGGTCTCGACGGGACTCATTTTGCTGAAAATCTTCGGCAGGCGAAGTCCCGTCGGGCAATGGCTTTACGATCGTGGCGTAGAGATCGTCTTCAATTGGAAGGGTGTTCTCATCGCGATGGCGGTGATGTCCTTTCCGCTCTTGGTTCGGTCGGTCCGCACTTCGTTTGCGGAAGTCAATCCTCGGCTCGAGCAAATCGCCGCAACCCTGGGCGCGTCCGGACTGCGGATCTTTTTTGTGATCACCGTTCCGCTGGCGTTTCGCGGCATCGTCGCCGGAGGGCTGCTGGCGTTCTCGCGCGCGCTCGGTGAATTCGGCGCGACGATCCTGCTGGCGGGCAATATTCCCGGTCGGACCCAGACGTTGTCTCTCGCGATCTTCAACTTCGTCCAGTTGGGCAAGGACCGCGAGGCGTACACCCTGCTCGCGATCACCGTGATTATCGCGTTCGTGTTTGTCTGGTCCTCGGAGTGGCTGCTGCGCTCCGGAAAAAAATACTGAAATGCTGCTGCGCTGCAGGATACCGCTGGCAAATTTTGCGATCGATATCGATGCTTCTTTCGATGCCAAGGTAACGTCCATCTTCGGCCCCTCGGGGTCCGGCAAGAGCACGATCCTCGATGCCATCGCAGGTTTGAGAAACGTCGCGGCGGGCGAAATTGAACTGAACGGCAGAACCCTGTTCTCCTCCGCGCGGCGCGTCGATCTCTCGCCGCGAGCGCGGGGCATCGGTTACGTCCCCCAAGAAGGCGCGTTGTTTCCTCATCTATCCGTAAAGAAAAACATTCTGTTCGGTGCCGAGAGAGACGAACACTCGCGGTCGGCCAAAAAGATCACGATGGACCACGTCACGGATGTGCTGGGACTTCGAACGCTGCTCGACCGACCGGTCACCAAGCTCTCGGGCGGAGAGGCCCAAAGAGTCGCGTTGGCGCGGGCGATTTTATCAGGACCGCAACTGCTCTTGCTGGATGAGCCTTTGGCCGCGCTCGATGTCGGACTCAAGGAACGGATCCTGCCATACCTTGGTCGCGTGCGCGATGAATTTTCGATACCGATGATCTATGTGACGCACAATTTGACCGAGGTTCTGACTTTGGCCGATTGGGTGTTGATGATCCGGCAGGGGCGGTTGGTCGCCCAAGGGGTTCCACGCGAAGTGCTCAGATCTATGCATGCAAGGCTGCAGATTTTTGAGGAGCAAATCGCCAACGTCTTCACCGCCAGCTTTGTTGAATCGGATCCCGAAGCGGGTCGAACCAAGGTCCGTTTGGAGTCCGGCCAGGAGCTTTTTATTCCCTATCTACCGCAACCGCCAGACCGCTTTCTCCAGATTCGCATCAGCGCCGACGACATTCTCGTCGGGACGCAAAGGCCCGAGGGAATCTCCGCCGCCAATGTGGTGCCAGGAAGGGTTCGGACGATTGAACTGATCGATGGGGAGGCGTTGATCACCGTATCTGCGGGAGACGAATTCTACGTTCGGCTCACGCGCTCTGCGGTTAGCCGGCTCGGTCTGGCTGAACGAACCCCCGTGTTTCTCATTATGAAGACCAGATCATTCCGTCTGTTGTGATATGTTGAACTGACCGGTTTTGATTGGAGCGGTTGTCTCTCGCCCTCTTAGAGCTAGACAAGGTCGAGATCCCGCAAAAACTTTGCTACTATCTTTGGCACTTTTGGGTGCGGGCGGCTATTCCGCAAACCATTTTGAGCGGTGCACCGATGAGCTTCAGGCAATTCAGTTTTTTCCTATTTTTTTGCGTCATTTCAGTCAGTTGCGGCCGCAACGAGCGAATGGATTTCCTATACGCCCAACGCTGCCTCAGTTGTCATGGTCCCTCGGGTCAAGGCGACGGCCCGCTTGCTATGTCTTTGCCGATGCGGCCACCCGACTTTCGGGAGACGGTGGAGCGCCGTAGCACGAGCCAAATCCGCAGGACCATCGCGGACGGGCGCGGGATCATGCCGGCTTTTGCCCCCGCCTTGCGCCAAGCCGAGATCACCGACATGGTGCAGATGGTTCGCCTGCTCAGCCGGGAGGGCCGCGATGTAAGTTGGTGGGAAAGATTCGATACTTTGGTTGTCGCCCACTGTAGCATCCCCTGGGACGCGGTATTCGGCACCAACGAATCGGCAGAGGGGGAAAACCGTTAAGTATCGTGTCAATCTCAAAGGGGTTCTTGTCTTCCCGCGGTGCGGAAATCAACTTGACAAGCCATGGCCTTGAAACTAAACTCAAACATGAATTTTTGGCGCGGAGTCCTATGAGTCCCGATAGTATTGAGCAACTGGAAGCGAAAATAAATCGCTTGATCGAACAGCACGAACGGGTCAAGAAAGAGAAAGCGTCGGTGGAAAAAAAGCTCCAGCAGAAAGAGAGCGAATGGCATCATCTCAAAGGGCAACTGCGGCAATACGAGCGCGAACGGACCGAAATGCGCGACCGGCTCGATAAACTGATCGGCCACTTTGCAAACCTCGATCTACCCGACTAGCTGGAGAAAATCGATGAAAAGGGCCCTGGAAGTTGAGATTCTCGGACAGCGGTTTACGATCAGCAGCGACGCTGACGAGAATTATATGCTCAAAGTAGCCGATTACGTGGACGGGAAAATGCAGGAATTGTTGCGCTCGGCCAAGCCCGTCGCGAAAGCAAACATCGGCATGCTTGCGGCGCTTAATATTGCCGATGAATATCATCGGCTGAAGGACGCGCACGAGAATATTTTACGCAGGCTCAACCAGTTATCTAAAAAATTATCCATGAGTTTGACTGAGGAGGGTTAAAACCTTAGGCGATTTGTTCCCCTGCTGTGTTCGTGATCAGCGGAGGCAACTTGGAACCAACAATAAAAAATAAGGGAGCTGTCTCTTGCCGCGACTGTCAGACCTCAACACGAGGAAGGCAAAAAGGGCAATATAGCGCCCCCCTGGTCGTCAGGTTCAAGTTGATCCATTGAAACGGCATAACGCGGGGGAAATAAAACTCGGTGTGTGCAAAGATGAAGGAACGGGGAAAAGCAATAGCAATGGATCTTGTCTGCTGGTTTTTTGCTTTCTTGGACCGTACAAGTGTTTGGCGACCGCTTACAGAAAGACCGAAGATTCAGATACTTATTCCGCTGCTAATGGCTGATAGAGCTGCCGCTTTGATCCTGAGCGGGAGCCGACTGTCTAGAGGTCCGGGTTTGACTCGAAGATCGGATCTTTAGGCAGATCTTTCCCCTCTTTCTCTTTGTCTCTCACCCACCGTGGATTGCATGTGGGGAGCTGTGAGAGCAGAGAAAAAGCGTGCCCTGCGAGCTGCGGCGCTGTCTCAACGCGGCTCGCTTTCGGAAGTCGAAGTTCTCTCCCGGAGTCATTTGATCCAGGGCCGAGCCCTTCATTTTCCGCGGTATCTCTCCTCGAGCGCGGTTGCCCTGTATTGCCCCATCCAAAATGAGATTGCCACCGATCAGATCCTGAATCATGCATTGATAAAGTCGAAAAAGGTTTTCTACCCAAGAACCGGCTCCCCGAGCGGCCTGGAACTGATCCAGATCGACTCGGTTGCCGATCTCCAAGCCGGTCGGTTCGGGATTCCCGAACCGACCGGGAATCGCCGGTTATCTGACGCCGACGCCCAAGATCTGATCGTGTTTGTTCCGGGGGTCGGTTTCGATTTGCGGGGCAACCGTCTGGGGCGCGGCTACGGGGGGTACGATCGTCTGTTGGCCGGGATCGGCCCGAAAGCCGCCGCCGTCGGTTTAGCTTATGAGTTTCAGCTTGTGGACGAAATGCCCGCTGAAGAGTGGGATCAAAAGGTTCATTTTATCATCACTGAAGACCGGGTGATCGACTGCGGCGGCGAATCCCTGCAGCCGCGTCGAATGGCTTAACATTATTCCTCAGGAAAGGGGGTGTTGTTGTTGGATCAAGGCGTATTGTTTGGGTTAATTGGATTGTTTGTGGGCGCTATTTTGGCGCTGACCTTTGCCTCGTTTCGGCGTAAACAGCAGAAACTGCAGGTCGAGTTGGCCAAGACTACGGCCGCCCGGATTATTGAAGAAGCCAAAAAGGATGCCGTCGCCATCAAGAAAGAGTCCGAGATACAGGCCAAGGATAGCGTGCTCAAGGAGCGGATGGATTTTGAAAAAGAGGTGCGCGAGACTCGTCGTGAGCTGCAAGCCCAAGAAAGGCGGTTGATCAGCAAAGAGGAAGGAATCGACAAACGGATTGAATCGGTCGAAAAAAGAGAAGGCGAGCTCGGCAGACGGGAAGCCTCTTTGAAAATGAGAGAAAAGACGACCGAAGAGAAAGCCGGCGAATATGATCGCCACATTGATGAGGCCCGAAAGCAACTCGAACAGGTTGCCGGACTGACCCGAGAGGAGGCCAAAAAGAGTCTTATCGATCAGATGTTAGAAGAGGCCAAGCACGATTCGGCCAAGCGGATACGCGTCGTCGAAGAAGAAGCCAAGGAAGAGGCTGCGCGGAAAAGCCAGAAGATTATCGCTTTGGCCATTGAAAGACTGGCTGGCGATTTCGTCGCGGAACGTTCGGTGACGGTCGTTCCGCTCCCCAATGATGAACTGAAGGGAAAAATCATCGGTCGAGAAGGCCGCAACATTCGTGCGCTGGAAGCCGCCACGGGGATTGACCTGATTGTTGACGATACACCGGAAACGGTTGTCATTTCGGGGCACAATCCTATCCGGCGGGAGATCGCGCGGTTGTCGCTGGAAAAATTGATTTCGGACGGCCGCATCCATCCGGGCAGGATCGAGGAGGTGGTGCGCAAGTCGGAACAGGAGCTGGAGGAGGCCATTCGGGAGGCTGGCCAAAAAGCCATCTTCGACGTTGGCGTTCATGGAGTTCATCCGGAGCTGATCAAACTCCTGGGCCGGCTGAAGTACCGCTACAGCTACGCGCAAAACGTGTTGCTCCATTCCATCGAGGCCGCGTTCATTTGCGGGGTGATGGCCGCGGAGTTAGGCTTGAATGAGAAGCAGGCCAGGAGAGCCGCATTATTGCACGACATCGGCAAAGCGGTCGATCATGAGGTGGAAGGATCTCATGCAATCATCGGCGCCGAGTTGGCCCGCAAATATGGCGAGTCCCCCAAAATTGTCAACGCTATTGCGGCTCACCATGAAGACGTGAAGGCCGAAACGATCTTGGCGCCTCTGGTCGATGCTGCCGATGCGCTTTCGGGAGCCCGCCCGGGAGCGCGTCGGGAAATGATGGAAACCTATGTGCGGCGCCTCGAAGAGTTGGAGCGCATCACGAACTCCTTCAAGGGAGTAGAAAAATCGTACGCCGTCCAGGCCGGCAGAGAAATTCGCATCATGGTTCAACACGATCTAGTTTCCGATGACGAAGCCGCGCGAATGGCCCGCGAGATCGCGCGCAAAATCGAGAGCGAAATGACTTACCCCGGCCAAATCAAAGTGACCGTTATTCGAGAGGTGCGGGCGGTGGATTACGCGAAGTGAGGACACTCGGTTCAAGGTTCCGGGTTCAAGGTTCAAGGTTTCGGATCCGGAATTTCGGACCTTCAACTGTGAACGTTGAAACTTGAATCTGTTCGAGAAGCTCAGAGCAGGCTTTGAACTTTGAACCTTGAACTTTGAACTTTTCAAGTTATGCGTGTTTTAATCTTGGGGGATGTGGTAGGACGTCCCGCGCGGCGAGCCGTGCGGGACCTGCTTCCCGGCTTGATCAAGCAAGAAAAGATCGATCTCGCCATTGCCAATGCGGAAAACGCTGCGGGCGGGATGGGCGTTGATATCAAGAGCGCCGAGGAGCTCCGGTCGGCCGGCGTCCATGTTCTGACCTCGGGCAACCATATCTGGAAAAAAAAAGAAATCTTCCCGTACCTCGATGAGGAGAATCACCTTTTACGCCCGGCCAATTTTCCCGAAGGCGCGCCGGGCCGAGGATGGTGTGAGTGGCAAGGCCAGAACGGCCTCAGGGCGCTGATCGTTAACGTTCAAGGACGAGTTTTCATGCCCAACCATGTCGATGACCCGTTTCGCTGTGTGGATCGGATCTTGAGGGAGCATGGGCAGCATTCGCCCGTAGTGATCGTGGACATGCACGCCGAAGCGACCTCAGAGAAAAACGCCATCGGGTGGTACCTCGATGGAAGAGCTTCGGTTGTTTTCGGTACCCATACCCATATTCAGACGGCGGATGAGCGAATTCTTCCTCTGGGGACCGCCTACATCACCGATCTCGGCATGTGTGGGCCTTTCGACTCGGTCATCGGAATCGAAAAAGAAACGGTGATCCGGGGCTTCCTCAGCCAGCTTCCACGCAAATTTGAAGTCGCGGCGGAGAATGTGGTTCTCCAGGGTGTGATTGTCGAACTCGACGAGAAAAGCGGCCGGGCTCGAGAAATCCGGCGTCTGCGGATCCCGTGGCAAGGGTATTCCGGATGATGCCAGACGCTGCTGCACAGTTGGAGATCATCAAGCGGGGAGCCGTCGAGATTTTGCCCGAAGATGAATTGATGGCAAAACTGCAACAGGGGCGGCCTTTGACCGTCAAGGCGGGCTTCGATCCGACAGCGCCGGATCTACATCTGGGCCATACGGTGCTGATCCAGAAGATGAAACAGTT
>DASTOD010000655.1:0-2037 GCA_035762645.1 Binatia bacterium
TCACTTGTTTGGTCTGCTGGTTCTTAATCGTGGTCGGCCGTTGCAGACTATACAGGTGATATTCAAAAAATGATTGCTCCGAGAATTGCGGGCTGGCTGCCTTCGCCGCCACCTCCGACAGCGCGCCCACCGCGTCCCTGGACCCCCGCTCCTCGATGACCCGATTCACGTCGCCGGCAACCAGCTTGAGCCGGGCGTTGCGATACGTGGCGCCGCTTTGGTTATCGAGCGTCACCCATCCCGTGAGATCCAGGTTGCGGTCCTTGCTATCTAAAACGGCGACGTAGTCCGCCCTCCAGTTGATACCGCGCGTAAGGTAAGTCGCCTCGACTGTTTGCGGACCGCTCTGGCGGTTCTGCAGCAGCCATACCAATGTCGGTTGAGAAATCAGGTTCTCTGGAATGCTCGGGAAGATGAGATTGCCGGGATGGCCGGTAAAAATTCGTCCTCCCAGCTTGTACACGATGCCCTGATTTGTGCTGAGCACTGTAATGGGAATCTCCACTCCATCCTTTAGGATTGCGATGTCTTTTCCGGTGAACTTCTCGAGCAGTTTCTGCGGCGTGAGCAGATCGTATTCGTAGTTTTGCTCCAATATCTGAAAACGTGCAGGGTCGGTGAGCGACTTGATGTGGACGGTTTGAGGCATAATCTGTGCCGCGACCTCGCCGAATTTCAAGCCCATCAAACCGCCTGACAGGCCAATCTTTCTCACATCCTTTACCAGACCGAGATTGCTGTTGTAGACCGTCACGGAGACTTCTTCTTGATCGGTAAGGCTCGTCGTGACAGTTTGCTGTTCGCCGTTTGCGCCGGCCGCGTGGCCACGCAAGAGATTCGCTCCAGGGAGCGCAAGAGTGGCTCCCAGTAGCAGTGCTAACGACCTCGGAACAGATCTTCGATGCGTTTTCATCGTTCCCTCCTCAAGGCAAACCCAGTCGGCTTGCTTGTCTGTCTTAGACAAAGGAGGGGGGCGGAAGGTTCCGGAGATTAGCGGCGGGAAGCGGGTGGCTGCGATGGCGCAGCAGGTTCATTCGCTGATGGCGGAAGAATTATGACTTTGATTGACAAAGGGCGGTCGGATTTCGTCTCGGACTCTTTTTGTTTCAGGGCAACCGGAATCTCCGACTCGATGCTGCCCTGGGCAGACAACTCTTTCTTAAATTGTTCGTACCGACTCTGAGGTACGGTATACCAGAGGGTCTCTGGCACGGAAGCAACTGAACCTGAGGCCGCGCCTCCGACTCTGCTGCTTTCCACAGACTTCGCCGATGTCTCGGTCTCGGCGCGCTTCTGGAGCGCACCGGCCCCGGTGATAGGAGCTGCTCGATCCCGAACTTGCGCTGGTTTACGTCTTATGACCAATTCATAGTCCGCTTTTTGGTCGGTTGAGCTGCGGAGCGTTCTCTCTGGTGGCAGCCGCGCCGAACGGAGTTCGTCTTGGGCCAAGGGTGTGCCCGATTCCGTTGCGCTTCTTCCCAGCGCGTCGGCGGAACTCTGAGCGTTTTCTCTGGCGCCCGCCGCTTCTAGGGCGGGTATAGGAGCCGAGGGGAATGGCTTCTCCTCATGTTCCAACTTGCTTTTGGCGGTCATTGCCGGTGCGGATTGCGGCTGGCGCTCGCTCGTGGTCGCAGTGGCTGCAGCTTTGTCCCGCGAAGATTCTTCAGGTGATGGTGCAGCATCCGAAGCGGGTTTGCTCGTCACAGGCTCCTTCGGCATTATCGGCTGTTTGCGAAGCTCTTGTTCGTTTCCTGGGGGCAGATCTGGTCTATAATCCGGCGTAGGGAGCTCGTATCCCTCGTCCGATTTGAGCCGGATGTCCGTTTGATATAGGTAAACTGACAGAATGCCGAGAAGCACCACCGCTGCGGCGTGTACTGGAAGTTTGATCGTCAGAGGAAAGAATAGCCGTTCCCACAACGAAGGATTTTCCGCTTCCTCGCGAACCTCGGCCATCACGCGCGTCACCAGACTCTTCGGAGGGTCAACTAATGGCAACGTAGAAACGCGTCGCCGGCATTCGGCTAGTGACCGGAG
>DASTOD010000656.1:0-8302 GCA_035762645.1 Binatia bacterium
TGCCGTTCCGGCGCTCGGATATCCAGGATCACCGTGTCTCTGAGAATCAGTCGATCGAGCGGGACCTCGTCGAGCGTCCATGAAAACTTGGGGTCCGGTTGCAAGGGCGTGGGGTCAAAGGGCATGCGCTGATGCGGCACCATGAAGGGACTGCCGGTTTCGCCGTCGAGTTTCATGCGGGTCATCCTGAGGCCGTGCTTGTCATAATACATGTACTCCCAAAGCCTCACGGAAGAGTTGGTAAAGGGCAAAATTTCTCCGTACGCTGCGCCTTCCCAAATCGGCATTGTCAAATCGATCAGTTTCATCGTCATTCCTCCACCGCGACAACCCTGCAGGTCGAAGCGACGCCTCGGACAACATTCAACGGGGACACAATCACTTTGATCCGCCGACTTTTGATCTGGCCGCAATGGACGAGCTTTCGCACGGTCGCAATACCCAAGCGGGCAAATTCCATCTCGACGGCGAAATCCTTTTTGGCTTTCTCGCTGTCGTATAGATGCAAATACATGCGCGCTTCAGCCGACTCGGCAGACGGATGCGGGAGCATTGAGAACCATTCCGGAATGATATGGCTTTTCGGCAGTCCGAGCACTGCGGTATCCACCAACAGTAAGTCATTTTCGTTGTCGTGCAGCGCTTGTGCCAAATATCGCGCAGCCTCAGACGAGAAATGAGGGCTGCCAAGGATGTACGCGTTTCCCTCCGCCCGAGGGTGCGGTTGATCGCCCCAACCGGTGATGATCAGAAATGCATCCCCTTTCGCTGGACGGGCGTCGTTAAACGCCTTCTCGGCGTCCGACTGGCTGATTGCTTCTCCATTCTCCTTTCTGATGTGAGCCACCACAGCCGGCCGCAAGAATAATTTCTCGACGGGTACCTGGTCTAGCCGCGTCGTCTTGCGAAACTCGGCGAAGAGCGATGGCAACGCCAGGCTTGTTCCCGAATCGCTCCCGACGACCATACCTTTTTCTTGATGGTCCTTGGGCCCGAGGAAAAATTTAATTGCCGTCGGCAGACCCTCATCCGGCATCCAGCGATGGTTTAATGGCATCGTCAGATCGACAAAGTTCATGATCCCTCCACTTTTCTCGGCGCTCGTCGAGCGTCAGAAAAACGTCGGGCCGCGCCGCCACAGCGGCTTCTATGTACTGACACCAAAGAGCCTAAGGCCATTGCCGCCGAGGATCGCCTCCTTCGCTTGTGCTGAAAGATCTTCCCGCGCCTGAATGACCGACACCGTGTGCGGCCAGCTGCCCATCGTGTCCGCATGCGGGTAGTCGGTCCCGACAACCCAGCTGTCCTTCCCCAACCGCTCGACTAAAACTCCCAGCAAACTTTCGGTGGTTCGAACCGAGAAGTACAACTGGTGGAGATACTCGATCGGCTGCCGCTTCGGCTTTGTTTTGAGCCGGCTGTAATCCCCTTCTCCCGAATATACGGCGGCTAAACCTTCCATGAGGTGCGGCACCTGGGTTCCTCCTCCTTCCATGAAGCAAAAGCGAAGTTTTGGGAACGCGTCGAGCACGCCACCGAACATGAGATTCGCGATCATCACTGAGTTTTCCATCGAGTTTCCAAGCGCGCTCCAGAAACCATAGCCGCGGGCGCCGTAGTGCCGCGTCATTCTCCAGCCGCCGATGATCGGCCCAGTATTCACCGGATGGACAATGATCGGGACTCCAAGCTCCTGCGCTTTTTCGTAAACCGGCCAGAACTCTTCGGCATCGAGGTCCTTGTCCTGAACGGTGGTATAGCAAACGGGTCCCCGTAGGCCGAGCTCGCGCACGGCACGGTCTAATTCCTCGACGGCCATCTTCGGCTCCTGCATGGGCAGCGTGGCCAGGCCAATGAACTTGCTCGGATGATTTTTCACAATCCGGCTAACCGCGTTGTTGTAGGAGCGGCAGACCGCGCCAGCAAGCTCGGGTTCGACGTCGTAATAGAAAGAGCCGTTGCTTGGAATCAATACCTGGATGTCAATGTCGGCTTTGGCCATGTCCGCAATTCGGACCTCGGGTCTATTCCCGGAAGACCGCGGGCGCGGATTGAAGGGATTTGGAATCGAGCGTGCGTAATCAGGTATGTTTCGCTGTCGGGCCGGATAGACGACGCAACTATTGCCCTGTGCATCGGTTACAATCCGTGGTCCCTCGTCACAAAACTCCCCCGGTATTTCATCAAAGGCGTCCTCAGGCAAAATGTGCGAGTCGCAATCAACGTGGGGCATGGCCTATCTCCTGTAAATGAGAGACACACGTTTATCGACATTCATCTCTGACCCTGCCCGGCGACAGGCAATCACGCTCCGCGTACCGGCACGGCGCTTTTCCAGCGGGAAGCAAAGAACGAAACCAGCATCAATGCCGCCGCCGCAAAGAGAAACGCACCGGAAATGGGCCGCGAGAAAAAAATCATAAGGCTCCCTCGAGACAGCACGAGCGACTGCCTTAGCGCCTCCTCCAACATCCGTCCAAGAACAAAAGCGAGCACGAGAGGGACCGGCTCATACTCCAGTTTTTTCATCAGATACCCCAAAACCCCGAAGATCAACATGATGACGATATCCCAGATATTGGAAGAGATACTGTAGACCCCGATGACGCAGAAAAGGAGGATCAGCGGGAACAGGATTCGATACGGGACCTTGAGAATCTGTACCCAGAGGCCGATCAGTGGAAGGTTCAAAACCAACAGCATCGCGTTGCCCACGTACATGCTCGTGACAACGCCCCAAAAAATCTCCGGGTGTTCTTTGATGAGCAGCGGGCCCGGCTGAACACCGTGAACCAGGAACGCGCCCATGAGCACAGCCATGACCACGTTCGCAGGGATTCCCAGAGTCAACAACGGTATCATGGACCCTCCCGTGGCCGCGTTGTTGGCTGACTCGGGTCCGGCAACTCCCTCGATGGCGCCCGCGCCAAACTTTTCCGGATATCTGGAGAGCCGCCGTTCCAGACCATAGGAGATAAACGACGGGATAATCGATCCCATCCCCGGCAGAATCCCCAGCAGAAAACCCAACACACTGCCGCGCGCGATCGGCGCGGCCGAATCTTGCCAATCCCGTTTGCTCGGAAACAGGCCTCTGAGGTTGGTCTTAAAGACTGTCTGCGCCAAATATTGTTCGATGTTGAGTAGCACTTCGGCGACACCGAAAAGCCCCATGATCATAGGGACCAGCCCCACTCCGTCCATCAAGGTGATGCTGCCATAAGTAAAGCGCGGCGTTGCCACGATAGGATCGAGGCCAATCGTCCCGAGGAACAGTCCCAGCACAGCCATCGCCGCCGCCTTGAGCTTCGAGCCGCCGGTTAGATAGGTGACCATGGTGAAACCCAGGATGAGGAGGCTAAAGATCTCCGGCGGTCCAAATCGCACCGCGACCCGCGCTAGCGGTGGCCCGACTAACATGATGCCCACCACACTCAGCGTTCCAGCAATAAAAGAACCGAAGGCGGCGATTCCAAGCGCCGGGCCTGCTCGCCCTTGGCGCGCCATCTGGTAGCCGTCCAAGCAGGTCACCACCGAGGCGGCCTCTCCGGGAATATTGACCAAAATCGAAGTTGTCGAACCGCCATACATCGCGCCATAGTAGATTCCAGCCATCATGATAATGGAAGATGTAGCGCTCATCGCGTAGGTGACCGGAAAGAGGAGCGACATGGTCGCGACCGATCCAATACCGGGCAGTACGCCGATCAGGGTGCCGATGAATACGCCGATGAAGCAGGCGAGCAGATTGACGGGCTGCAAACTAACGGATAATCCGTAGAGCGCGCCACCCAGGAAATCCATTTTTCATTACTTCACAGACCCAACGGTCCGGCCGGAAATGAAACCTGCAGCCACATTTTGAACACCACGTAGCTCACGAGCGACGTCGCCAGCGCCCCCCCGACGGCCGCGGGCCAACCGAGTGGATCTACGGCCTTGAAGAGAAAGAGCATAAGGCCAAAAGTTGCGAGGAGAAATCCAAGCCACTCCAGCGAAAAGGTGTAGATGATCAGCGCAACCAATGTCGCAACGACCTTCCCCGGGCGCGCTCTGCTGGCGGAGGGTTGGCCGCGGCTCTGATCGTTGGCCGCAGGTTTTAGAGATCGCAGGATCAGCGCCAACGAAAACAGTGCGAAGAAAAGCGCCAGATAGAAGGGAAAGAAGCCCGGGCCCGGTCGGCCAATGTCACCCAGGTCGAGCTTTCGCGCCTCGAAGACGGCGAGCACACTGAGGACAAACAGAAAGCCGGCGGCCGCCGTTTGATGGCGCGGCATTATTTCTTACCCAAGCCAAGCTTCGCCACAGCTTTCTTTATCGCCTCATGTTCGCTCTCGAGCAGCTTTCGGGTTGCCTCCGAACCACGGTAATCGATCACCATGCCCGCTTTCTCCGTGGCGCCGATCACCGCAGGGTCTTTGACCGTCTTCTCCAGCGCACGCGATAATTTGTCGACGATGTCCTTCGGGGTTTTCAGCGGCACATAGAGACCCATCCAGATATTAAGTGTCGCCTCCGGAAAACCCTTTTCCGCCATCGTTGGCACCTTGGCATAACCGGCGGGCCGCTTGGGCGCCGTGGTGACAAGCGGAATGACTTCGCCGGACTTGATCAAGGGCGCCATGGAACCCAGGCCGCTCGACGCTAGATTTACGTGCCCTCCTATGATCGCGTTTTTCACCGGTCCGGTCCCCTGGAAAGGAACGTGGGCGACGTCGAGCCCGTAAGAGATCTTGATCAGCTCCATCGTGAAGAACGAGACGGTGCCTAAACCAGCCGAGCCGTAGCTGAGCTTGCCGGGGTTCTTCTTCGCATGATCAACCATCTCTTCGAGCGTCTTTAGACCCGTGCCCGGGTGCGACACTACAACCCCCAGCTCCGTCATATAGCTGCCTATGGGCATGAAGTCTGTCAGCCGGTAGGTGATGTCCGGCTGCGTTGCCGTGATGATCGTCAACGTGGAATTCGTGGTCGCATAGATCGTGTAACCATCCGGCTTTGCCCTGGTGACGAAGTCTGCGCCCAGAGCTCCCCCTCCGCCCGGTTTATTGACGAGCACAATAGGCGCTCCGAGATTGGCCGAGAGCTGCGTTTGAATGATTCGTGCCGCCGTATCGGCCGGTCCGCCGGGCGCAAAGGGAATGATGAACTCAAGTTGCCGGTTCGGATATTCGCTTTGGGCCGACGTAAAACCGGCGCTGGCGGTCAACCAGCCGAGCGCAACCAAAAAAATCATTTGTCGCATGGTATTCTCCTTCCTCTCTAATTGCATATGGCTGATAGCCATATGACCATACGCCATAACCCATATGCCATATGCCATATACCATAAGCCATACGCTATAAGCCTACTGGCTGGTTGCAAAGATCGATCAGCGCCAGCGTGTAGGATTGGGTCATCTTATAAAGGTTATCCAACCCGAGCACCTCTCCCTTCGCCCCGTCGTACATATTGTATTTTTCCGACGGCGTAATCCCGCCTGCTCCATAAGTCACCCCCGGGATGCCGTACTGAAAAATGGGTGAACAATCGCTGCTCACCGAATAACGCGCCGGCTCGGGATAGATGACCTCTTGCCCGAAGACTTCGCGGTGGCTTCGTTCCACAGCCTGCACCACCGGCGATGTTTTTGGGATCTCATAGCCGTCGCTTACCAGATAGAAGCTAAGCTGCCAATCGAGTTCGGGATCCTTGGCGGCCTGCTCCTTCAACATATTTTCCAATTCTAGATAGACTGTTCTCGGTTTCGTCCCGGGAATCGTGGTGATGTGGAGATAAAGATGACAAGACGGCGCCGGGCAAACACTCGGTTTGAAGGGCAAACCCCCTTCAATGGCTCCTACGCCAACGAGTGGCAGCATGAAAGGATGGGGATGGCGCTTCTGGTAGGTCTGCTCCCATCGACGAATGACCGGCAGCAGCGCTTCCATCTTCGCAATGGGATCGACTCCGCTGGCCCGACTAAAGGTATGGGAAGGGATGCCCTTGACGCTGACGCGAGCAAAGATATAGCCGGTGTTGCCTAGTTGGAGCCTTTTCCCCGTGGGCTCGCCGTTGATGCAGAGATCCGCGGTCACACCGTGATGAACCATGTAGCGCGCTCCCGAGCCGCCGCCGCGATAACCCTTGCCCTTGTATTTGTCTACCGGCGCCTTTTCAATTTCCCCAACCACAGCTCCTATGATGATGTCGCCGCGGATCGGAGTTTTCGATTCCATGATGGCCCGGACCGCCCCAGCATAGATGGCGAGCGCGTTCTTCATGTTGGAGACACCCAATCCATAAGCCCAGCCATTTTCTTCAACGTAGCGCGGCGCATGCCCTGGACCGGAAACATCGTCATCGGGAGTCGTCGAGGTGTCGAAGTGACCGCAGAGAAGAACGGTTTTGCCATCACCGCTGCCAGGGTAGCGGCCGATAACATTGGGCCGGTCGCTCTCCACTTCTTGGAGTTCGACCGCCAGACCCAGCTCCCGGAGCCTCCCCGCATAGTATTGCGCGATGGCGCCTTCCTGACCGGTTGGCGATGGGATATTCACTAGATCCTTTGTCATCTCGATCGCGTAGGAACGGTCTACCGCGGCCAAGGCATTTGCGCTCATACAGCTTCCTCCTAGCAGGTTGCTGAAAACAGTCTGATTGCAGGCTGCTCAAAAAGCTTTCAGAGGCGAGGCGCGAAAGAAATGGAGTGTTGGAGTACCGGAGTATTGGAGTATTGGGTTTTAAATACATCACTCCATTACTCCACCACTCCAATACTTCAGCCCTGTGTACGTTGGAGCGAGGCGATTGAGCGCAACGAAGCATATGAGGCTTTTTCAGTAGCCTGCTAGAGCTCGTGGGCGAAACCTAATCCACTACCCACGGTTATGTCAACGCACGAGTTCTGACCCGCACGTTATCTCTTTTGATAGAGTTTTTGCCTGATCAGGTCCAGCGAATCCGGCCCTTCTAGAACCTTAAGATAGACCGACGCGGTCAGTGCCCGTTGGGGATTTGCCAGGTCAGGTAAGAATACGGCTTTCAGATGATACAGTCCGACCGGGTTGCTGATATAAATCTCATCGAAAATCGATGTTTGCGCCTGCTCGCTACCGCCCTTCGCCGCCGCCGATGGGAATCCGGCGCTTTCAGCCGCCTCTCTGATTTGAGAGACAAACTGGCCGAGCTCCTCCCGCCTGACTGTTTCCGGCTCGAGAATGTCGATTGAAACGGAGAGATAATGCACCCCGTCGCTATACCCGCTGCCCGAGGAGAATACACGAACCGGCAGGAGTGCGCGTTCGTTCGCGCCGGCTGGTGTTACTTCCAGCGAAACCGTAGGTCCGGGCCTTTCCTTGAAAAAATCCGGATGTTGATTGATGGCTTGAATGGACAACGGTCCGTAATTGACGCCTTTGCCCGGTCGATAGGGGGTTTGGGTTACGTACTGGATTTGAAAGTGGCAGCGTTCCGCTCTTTTAAGAGTTATAGCGTCGCTTGCCGATTTGCCCTTTTGGTCGCTTACGCCGGGGAATTTGAAAGAAAGATAGGGTGCGGTCTGCGCCTCAGGTCGTGCGGCTTTGATCTGCGTACCGGCGTTCCAAATGCAAATCAGAACCGTCGCACAAACCAGCGTCTTCTTCCAATTGACGAGCCGACCGAGCCTGGGTCCGACTGTGCGGCTAGCAGGTGTCAGGCTTTCATATTGCATTATGACCTCAGGAATACTGCTTCCTTTTTCTCGTCTCGAGAGGCTGCATACGCTGAGTACAGCCGGCTGATGACGGAAGGATCGCGATGCAACCGTTTTCCAAGCTCCTTCACACTCACCCTCCCCCACTCTCGTCCCAAATACACCAACATTGATCTGGCTGCTACCCATTTCCGCCGCCGTCCCGCTTGAACCAACTTTTTCTCTGTCGCCCCATATGCTCTAGCCACTAGCGGCAGCAATAGCGCGATCCTCGCTCGTGGCACGGGCAACGCAATCTCTCGATTCCCCTGAACCCTCTCCTCGATCTCTTCGACGAATCTCTCGTCGCTTCCAAACTCAAACACTCGCGGCCGCCTGGCCATGTTGCCCGCCGGGCTTTCTTACCTTGCGCCGACGAGTCAATTTAAGGGAAAAGAAGATATGCCCTGATCGATCACGCAAACACTTCCATTTTCTCAAGCGTAATCGAAATCAATCTGGATCCGGACAGAAGAGTCTGCTCGATGTTGTTCCACTCGGAGGTGAGCACGTCAAAGAGTCGATCGTTGCTACAGTTACCAACGGCATCATGACGATGCGATCTCAACCAAACACACAGGCGCGGC
>DASTOD010000657.1:0-2451 GCA_035762645.1 Binatia bacterium
TGGTCGTCCACTCCCGCAAGAGCTTAGAGAAGCTCAACGACGCTGAGCTGACCGTCGCTCGATCAGAGTTATTCGAGTACCTCGATCCTAGCGCTTCTTATCTCTCGGTGGTCGAGTTGGGGCTATACGGTGCCTCGCTGAAACTCTATTCGGAATTAACCGCCAAGGGAGTAGCACCGCGAACCGGTGAATGGAACCGCGAAGTGGAAGCCGAGCTGGCAAAACAGCGCGACGCTGCCGCACCGCGCCTTTGGCCAGAAATACCGCAGCGCCGCTATCTGTGCTTTTATCCAATGAATAAATTTCGCGGCGAGACCAAAAACTGGTATAGCGAGCCGATTCATGAGCGCCACCGTATGATGCGCGAGCATGGCATGATCGGCCGGCACTACGCCGGCCGGGTCACTCAGATCATCTCCGGCTCCATCGGTTTCGATGATTGGGAATGGGGCGTTGATCTATTCGCTGACGATCCGCTGGTGTTCAAAAAACTGGTTTACGAGATGCGCTTCGATGAAGCCAGCGCCGTCTATGGCCTATTCGGCACTTTCTTCGTTGGCCTACGCTTTCCGCCGGACCAGCTTGAGACTTTGTTTGGCGGCAAAACGCCGAATTTCTCCTAGCCCGGATTATTCACGCAATAGGGAAAAGCTTCGACAGAATGTAAGTCGCGAGGAGTAAGCCCGCACTGACTGTTTCACCTTCTATTGAATCAAGGACATGCCGTAGAAAGGAAGCAGTATGGTGTTAACGTCTCTATAAGATAGAATACAATCGAATTTTGTGAATCGCTTTTCTCTGGCAAACACTTTGTCGCGTTTTTTTGATATCCGGCCCGGCGAGGCCAGGCGGGTCGGTGTCATGGTCTCCCTGCTTTTCTTTATACTCGCCGCCAATAACGTCATCAAAGTTGTCAGGGACTCGCTCTTTCTCAGCCGCTTTCCCATCAGCGATCTAGCATACGTTTACCTTTTGGCCGCCGTTATTGCGGGAGTCATTATCTCTGGTTACACGCGTTATACGGTAAGGATGCCGCTCTACCGGTTCATCCTGGTCTCGAATGCCTTCATCATCTCCAATGTAATTTTGTTCTGGTTTCTGATCGTGTTTTTTAATCTTTCCTGGGCGATATACGCCTTTTACATCTGGGCCGCTATCGTCGGTGTTCTTGCTGTAGCCCAATTTTGGACGTTTGTCGGCTCGATTTTCACTTCACGCGATGCAAAACGTCTATTCGGCATTTTCAGCGCCGGCGGCTCGCTCGGAGCTATCGTGGGCGCTTTTGCGAGTGGATGGGCAGTTAACCTGTTTGTGGGAACCGACGAACTCTTTTGGCTGATGGGAGCACTGTTTGCCGGTGCTCTTGGAGTGGTTTGGTTGGCGGGCAGCGAATTAAGCGAGCTCCCCGCCGCAGCGCTAACGGAAGTCCCGACATCAAGAGAGACCGATGTTAGCCAACAAGGTAGTGCGCTTGGCGCGATCCGATCCTCCCGGTATCTTCAGTTGATTGCCGGCGCGATCTTTGTCTCGGTGGCAGTCTCAACTCTAATCGACTTTGAGTTCAAGGCCGCGGCAAAGGGGGCTTTTCCCTCTGAAGAAGGCCTGACAGCCTTCTTCGGTTCCTATTACGCTTGGGTTGCCATTATTACTTTCTTTATCCAGGTTGCGTTAACAAGAAGGTTTTTAACCGCCTTCGGCTTAATCCCGAGTCTCTTACTCCTGCCTCTCGGTCTGTTCGCTGGCTCTTTAAGTAATTTGGTCTGGCCAGGACTTTTCTCCACGACAGCGACGCGACTGACAGATGCGGTTTTGCGGCCAAGCGTGAACCAGAGCGGCATGGAGATACTCTACCTTCCTCTCTCCGCGACTGCAAAAAACCGGGTCAAGGCGTTCCTTGATGTTGTATTGCAACGCTTAGGCGACGGTGCTGCGGGGCTGATCGTGCTTTTTTATGCGCTATTTATGATGCAGTCCGAGCCAGCCAGTCTCGCCTATTTTTCCCTCGCGCTCATTACCATCTGGACCGTGTTCATTTTTCTTTTGCGCAGCGGTTACGTTGAGGCACTACGAGCCGGACTGGAAGCACAGGCGATAACGTGGGAGGGAAGAGGTATTGACTACGCCGACAAGCAAACGATCGAAGCAGTGCTGCAAAACCTGAAGAAAGAGGAGGAGCGGGCTTTGCTATTCGGGCTGGATCTGGCAGAAAACTTGGAGCCCAAAGTCATCGTTCCGCGTCTTCCTCTCAGCCTCTTGCAGCACCATTCGCCTCTAGTCCGAAGTCGAGCGTTAAAACTTTTCGCAGCGAGCACGAACCCCGAAAGATTGAAGGAAATAGTGCGATTGCTCGAGGACGAAAATGGTGAAGTCCAGGCGGAAGCGATCAACGTGGTTTGCGCCATCCGCAAGGAAGATGCGATCCCCGTTATGCGGCCTTACCTAGAAAGCCCT
>DASTOD010000658.1:0-44841 GCA_035762645.1 Binatia bacterium
TATGACGCGATGGTTGCGATGGGGAGTCAGCCTCTTTTTGGTGGTTCTATTCCTCCGCATGGTGCTTACCTCAAGCCCGATCCTGAAAGGGTTTCGTTCTACCGGCAAAAGCTGGAGGCGTTAGGACGAGGCCCGTACATCGGGTTTTCGTGGTTCGGTGGGCTGAAGAAAACGCACACGCATTTAAGAAATGTGCATCAGGAGAAGTGGAAGCCTTTCACAAGGTACGGGACTCCGATCTCGATTCAGTACGGCGAAGTGGGCAGAAAAGAACACCAGCAGTTAAGTCTTCCGCACTGGCAGGAAGCCATAGACGACCTTGACGAGTTCGCGGCCTTAGTAAAGGCCCTCGATCTCGTAGTCTGCGTCAATTCAACCCCTGTTCACTTTTGTGGGGCGATGGACGTTCCTTGTTGGACTCTCACGCCTGCGGCTCCGGCGTGGCGCTATCAACTAAAGGGCGACTCTATACCGTGGTATCGCTCGGTGAAGCAATACAGGCAGGAAGGAACGGACTGGAAGCCTGCGTTTGCGAGGATTGAAAAAGACCTTGAGCAGTTTTGCCGGCGTCCTGAGCACCAATCTGTGATTGAAAGGCTCGCAGCCTAGTGGCGACGCTCGGAGAAATAGAAGACCGCATCACTAACCTGATGTCCCGCTCGGATCTGGGCGGGAGGATTCGTGACGCTATCAACGAGTCCGTCCGTTACTACTCGAAAAGGCATTTCTGGTTCAACACGGTTGACGATTCGTTTGTCACCAGCTCGGGGGTTCAAAGCTACACGCTTTCCCAGAGTATGACGTTCTACGACGTTGAACAGGTAACGATTAACTATGCTGGGTCGAGATACGAGGTAGACAAAGAAAACCTCCTGACCATCCGGGGGCTCAACGTCATCAACAACAACGGTCTTCCCTCTAGGTGGGCTCTTGATCGAAACCGGATCATGTTCGATATCAACGTGAACGGGAGCTACACCACTTCGGTGATGTTCACTCGTAAGTATGCGTCCCTATCGGCTACCGCTGACACGAACGATCTTCTTACCTACGCCGAAGACTTGATTACTCAAAGGTCTATGTGGTGGTTGTGGGCGTTCAAGGTGAGAAAGCCCCAGATGGCGCAGGAGTGCAAGGCCGCTGAGATGGAAGCCCTCTCCTGTATTGCTGGCGAGACTTTAGACAAACAAGCCAAGGGCCATGTCACGCCCACGAAATTCTAATGTTCCTGAAGCTGGCAGGCTTTGCACCCGACACGGACCAGATGAATCCCGGGGTCATTACGGATTTGGCGAACATGGTCCCGTCCATGAAGGGCTACAAAGGGGCTCCCTCTCCGGTAGATCAGGGGGTGGTCTCTTTATCCGGGACTTGCGTAGGAGCTGCAGTGCTTAGGTTGACGGACGACACCGCGAGATTCATTGCAGGAACCCCCTCTAATCTCTTTGAGCGTCAGGGATCGTCTTGGACTTCGAGAGCTGAAGGCACTTATGCGCTAGGAGCCGACGATAGGTGGCGATTCCTTCAGAACGGAGATGTAACGCTAGCGGTAACGAAGCAGGTGGTGATGCAAGCTTACCAGGGAACTGGGGGAGCGTCGTTCTCTACCGTTACCGGTGCTCCGCAAGCTGCGGTCGGTGATGTTGTTCTCGACTTTGTGATGGTCGGGAACACCAACGAGGCGAGTTTTTCCGAATCGCCACAGCGGGTGATGTGGAGCGGAGCAGGAAATTACGCGCAGTGGACTCCCAGGAATGCAACTACCCAAGCCGGGACTGACAACCTTACCGATATCCCCGGAGGCATCACAGCCCTAAAGACTTTGGGCGATCAGGCTGTGGTCTACAAGAACCGTGGGATTCATCTCGGGACTTACGAAGGCCCTCCGTTTATCTGGACTTTCCAGACCATTCCGGGGACTGTCGGAACCCCATGTCAAGAGGCAGTCGTTAACGTCGGCTTCGCTCACATCTTCTTCGGCTACGAGGGAATCTACATCTTCGACGGGGTGAGGCCGCAAAGAATTTCGACTGATATTGACGAGTTCATTTTTGTAACCAGATTGGACAGGCAGTACGCGCACCGTATTTCGCACATCCACGACAGGGGCAACTCCCGCATCTATTGGTTCTATCCTAGAACTGGAGGAAGCGGAGCCCTTAACGGTTCAGTCGTTCTCAACTACCGGAACATGCGATGGGGCGTTGACGACAGAACGATAGGCATAGGAATCGAGTTCATTTCTGGTCAGACGACGATTGATGGGCTGGATGCGCTTGCTTCGACAATCGACACCTTGCCGGATATTCCCTTCGATTCTCCGTTCTGGTCGCAATACTCGACGCTCCCCGCTTATATAGGGTCCAATGGGAAGGTGTACGTTCTTAACGGGGCGGCGGGGGCTTCGGTCATCGAAACCGGAGATTACGGGCAGGACAACGTAATTAGCTTGGTGAGCAGAGTTAGGCCCAGATTCGCCACGACTCCGTCATCCGCAAGTCTGACGCATAAATACCGCGATCAGCTTGGACAAAGCACCACATCAACCTCTGTGGATATGTCGAGCGGGAAATTCGATGCCCTGGTTTCGTCCCGCTGGCATAGAGAGCGGATGGCCTGTTCCGGCAGTGCAGAGGTTTACGGGTTCGACGTTGATATCGAGGCGGACGGTGAGGAGTGAACAAGCTAAACCCTCCGCGTCTTCCGAGCACGAGGGAGGCGAGCTACGCCGATACTCTACGGTTAAGGCTGAACGACATTCTTACCAAGCTCATCCTGAACAACAACCAGGTAGTAGACGGGAGGATGTTCCAGGACTCCAAGCCAGCGAGCTTTCCGTACACACTCAACCAGAACGATCAGGTCGTATTCGTAGACCAGTCCGCGAGTTCGCAGTCTGTGGTCCTCATGGATGCGAGGGAGCACAGGTACAAAAGGCCGATTGTGAAGGCGATAGGTCTGTCGGCAAATCAGATCGAGATATCCGCTTTGTCTGGGAACGTGGAGGGGAGAGCGTCATTCACGATTTCGGGGACGTTTGCAGTGGCGCAGTTTCAGTCGGACGGGACGAACTGGTGGAGGCTGTAGAGCTTCGCTATGTCACAGACATTAGAGAGTGGTGGCCGGTTATCAAGCCCGGCATCGAGCGTGTCCTTAAAAGGCAGGAATACGACGCATTCCCGGAAGATGTTTACCTCGCTCTTAGAAACGGGACGGCTCAGTTATTCGTCGCTCTCGTTTTCAACCGATATGACGGCTTTGTCATTTGCAGGAGAGAGGACAGGGTTGACGGGTCTTATCTCTTTCTGTGGATGGCCTATACGCCTACCAGCGGAGTGGCGGATATCGTGTTTCCGAAGCTTAGAGAAATTGCGAAGAGCGGTGGAATGAAAAAGATCCAGTTCGCTACGTCCCGTAAGGGATGGGAGAGGCTAGGCGCAGATTTTGGATTCAAACGAGCGATGACTATTTACGAGGCAGAGGTCTAGATGGGGCTCGGCGGAAGCAAGCAATCGACAACGACTACCGAACCACCGGCTTGGGCGCGGCCATATAGCGAAGATTTGCTCGCTGACACTTGGCGGCTGACTCGCAATAACTACACGCCGTACGGTGGGCAGAGAGTCGTTCCCATGACTGGGACGCAGAAACAAGCCGTTGGTCTTCTGGGGGAGACCGCGCAAGGGAAATACCTTGAGGGCAATCCATATCTCGACGCAGCGATCAACAAGTCACAACAGGAAGCCTTGGATGTCTATAACCAGCAGCTACAGCCGGCGCTTACGTCTAGAGCTGTTAGGGCGAGAGCCTTTGGCGGATCTGGTTATGACGAAGCCATGCGAAACATGCAGGGCGATCTTCTGGACACCATCGGAGAAATAGGAGTCGGTGCGAGGGCTGGAGCTTATGAGGCGGAAAGGGGAAGGCAAACAGCAGCCATGCCCATGTATCTCGGGGCGGCGGGGATAGAGCAGCAGTCCCTACAGGATCAGGCGTCCGCTGCTTACGAGGATTGGCTGTTTCAACAGCAATTCCCCTATCAGCAGCAAAACGTAAGAGCCGAAGCAATCCGGGGCGCTTTGGCAGGAGGCGGGTACGGCGTACAGATGGGGCCGAATCCTTACGCCAGTAATCGGCTTGGTAATACCGCTGGGTTAGGTCTTCTCGGATATGGGGTGGGCGGACCGTGGGGAGCTGGTATCGGTGCCGGGCTTGGACTCCTGATGTGAGGGGAAACAAATGTATCCAGCACGCGAGAGCCTGATCAAAAGCGACTGTTGGGGCGGTGCGTAGATGGGCATCCTCCAAGATCAACTCAGGAGCTGGTCCGGTGGGGGTATGTATGACCCGTTCGGCCTTACTGGGAAGGTGTTGCCCAAAGGAATCGACAGTTTTGTAGAGAAAGGCCCGCTTGGGAATGCAGGAGGAATCAAGGCTGCTGCGGGTCCAAAGATGGGTTCAATGCTCAGCGGCCGCGCGATTCTTCAGGGCGGACCAAAAGAGCAAAACATGGAGTCCGCTCGAACCTTCGACGTGTTCGGTAGCCCGGCGACTGCAGGAACGAAGCAGCAAAGCACGGCGAGGCTTGGAGCGCTGCTATATGGCGCATGGATGGCTGGTGCGTTGGGCGGACTCGGGGGCGGAACCGGAGCGACAAGTGCGAGTTACTCGCCTGCAGCGATGGATGTTCCTGCGGCCGGGGCAGGCCCAAGCGCCACGACTGCAGGCGGGATGCCAGCTTGGATGAAGTACGCACGCATGGGGAACATGGCGTCGGGGCTGCTTGGGGGGCAGCAGCCGCAGGACCAGGGGAACAGGCCGCGGCAGTTCCAGATTCATCCATCATCTCCGGTGTCCATCGCGGTCGCTTCTCCCTATGCGCGGATGCTTGCCAATAGAGGACTGCTGTAATGACGTCGCATTACCTACAACTCTCTCCAGAAGAACAGCAACAAGCTTGGAAGCTTGGCCTGTTGGGGGCTGGGCTTGGAATCCTCGCCGGCAACCGAGGTCATGGCGGTGCGCTAGGGCCTGCATTAGGGCAGGGCGGATTACTTGGGTTGCAGACCTACCAAGGTGCTTTACAGCAGGGGAGGCAAGGCAAGCTTCAGAACCTGCAATACCAGCAAGCCCAAGGTGCGCTTTCCATGCAGCAACTTCAGGAGCAGGAGTTAAAACGTCAGATCGCGCAGCGCGAGCAGTACCAAAAGCTTTTGACCGAAGGCGGCATGGGGCCAGGCGGAAAGCCTTTCACTCCTCCTCAACCTGCGCCTGTTCAACAGCCGGCGATGTATCAGGACGGGAAGTTTGTTTCTCAGCCAGATCAACAAAAAGTCACCGACAACATGCGCGCGACATTCGCGCAAAGCCTTCTCACCAGAGGGCAGGGACTTGTTCAGTCTGGGATGCAAGCGGGGAACGTTCAAGCCTACGAGATGGGTTTGAAGTTGATGGAGCAGGGAACGAAGTTCATGCCGGAAGTCTTCAAGGTCGAAGATGCGATGCAGAACGGACAGCCAGTTCAGGTGATGTACTTCAAGGACGGGACACACGCGGTCGTGCCTGGAATCAAGCCAAAGCCTAACTACAACGTCATCAACACCGGAAGCCAGCAGATCCCAGTGGATCTCGTCACCGGTCAGCGCTCTCCGGCAGGAGCGTTCAGAAATGAACTGACTCCTGGGGATCGTGCGCCGCAGTTCCAAACATTTGGAGATCAGGCTTTTATTACGCAGCGTGACCCGTCTGCTCCTGGTGGGATGCGTATCACGCCAGCCGCGTCTGGGGGAGAGCCAATCAAGCAACCTCCAAAGCCTGCAGACATCAGGAAGGAGTTGCACGGCACGAAGGAATACCAGAATTGGATCGTAGTCAGGCCGGTCACTGAGGCAGCGAGGAAAGCAGTCAAGGTCGATAACGCTGCGGCAGACCTCGACATCATCTACGCGGTTGCGAAGCAGGTTGATCCTGATTCTGTTGTGAGAGAGGGAGAAACGGCGATGGTGGTCAAGACCGGATCTCCTGCGCAGCAGTTCATGGGTACGTGGAACTTCGTAACTGGTGGTGGGAGGTTGACCGGAGAGCAGAGGAATCAGCTCATGCGGATCATCGAGGACCGGGGGCAGGCGCATTACAACAACTTCCTTCGTGTCTACGAGCCATACAAAGTCACGATCGAGAAACACAAGCTCGACCCGAAGGAAATCATTGACGAGAAGATTTTCGACTTCGGGAAAGCTTCGACTCCAGCGCAAGGCGGTGATGCTCCTCCGACAGCACCGAGCGGCCTTATCGACAGGAACAAGCTTGTAAAGGGCCAGAGCTACACGATCTCCGGCAAGAAATACAAGTGGAACGGAATGGAGTTCGTGAGTGAGTAAGTTAACTCTAGAGCAGGCGAATCAGCTTCTGATTGCCGATCCGACGGAGGGAATGGGGAGAGGAGAAAAGTTCTTTGCCGGCATGGGTAAAACCATGACGGATTACTACCTCGGCGCAAAACAGCGTCTATGGCTCGCTGACGAAAAAGAAGTCGCAGAGAAGCGCGCTCTTGATGCCGCGCTGATGAATACGACGGCGGGGAAGGTCGGGGCTTTTAGCGGTCATCTCATCCCCGCTCTTATTCCTGGTGGCCAAACAATGGCCGGCGCAGCGGCTATCGGTGGGGGCATGGGGTTGCTTCAGCCCACTGGAGAGGGCGAAAGCCCGATGCTGAACACTGCTCTCGGTGTTGGTGGAGGAATGGCCGGGAAGTATCTCGGCGACAAGGTAACTGGATTCGTCGGAAGAAAGCTCACCGAGCGCCAGGCGAACCTAGCCATGCAGCAGGCGCAGAACGCGCCTCGTGATGTCACTACTGAGTTGGCGCGAGAGGCAGGTTACGTCATCCCACCATCTCAGGCGGGCGGTGGAATGGGAAGCCGGATGCTTGAGGGCTTTGCCGGGAAACTCACTACCGCCCAAAGCGCCTCGGCGAAGAATCAGGAGGTCACTAACAGGCTCGCTCGTGAGGCGCTTGGTTTACCTGCTGATGCCCCGCTCACTGAGAAAACGCTTCAGCAGGTAAGGCAACAGGCGGGAAAGGCTTACGAGGCGGTCAAGCAATTCCCCGCGCCGATAAAGATCGATCAGCCATACGTCCAGCAGATTCAAGGGCTGGGGCGTGATTACGCCGTAGCCGCTCGTGAGTTTCCCGAGCTGGTGCAGAACGAAGCGGTAGACGGACTGATCGCCTCTCTGACGAGCCGACCAGAGATGTCCACCACTGCTGCAATCGAGTTGTCTAAGAAACTAAGATTCGACGCCGGCAAGAACCTGAAGGCGTTTGACGATCCGACCAAGGCTGCTCTCGGCTACGCGCAGCGCGATGCTGCAACTGCGATTGAGGAGCTTGTTGAGAGAAATCTAGAAGTCGCCTCTCGCTGGATGGGAACACCTAAGGATCTGGTTTCCAACTTCCGGCAAGCGCGGACGCTGATCGCTAAGACGCACGACATCGAAGCCGCACTACAGCAAGGCGGTGATGTATCAGCGCGGGCAGTTGGGAAGATGATGAAGAAGGAAGGGAAGATGACCGGGGAGTTGTCGAAGATCGGCGGCTTTGCCCAGCAATTTCCTAAAGCCTCTCAGGACGTGGCACAGATCGGGAGCCAGCCTGGAATCAGTCCTCTAGATTTTGCCGCGAGCGGAATCATGGGCGGGGCGGGGACTCTGATGACAGGAGATCCTTCCGGGGCTGCTGCCGCCCTTATCCCCTTCATGCGTCCCGCTGCTCGGGCGGCGATTCTCTCCAGACCCTATCAAGGCGCTTTCGTCAATCCACCGTCCTATGCGCCGGGGCTTCTCAACAACGCTTCTGGTATAGCGATGCCGGCCGTCAGAAGGCTCGCCCCTGTGGGTGGCGCGTATGGCCTGTTGGAGTTAGGACGATAAAAACGCAACGAAAGCCAGAAAGAGCGCCATGACGATGAAGAAAGCGGGCACGCCGTCGTATCTGCCAAGCCCACGCCACATCAAGAAGCGCTTGAGTTTGCCGTCTCGGAGGAACCTTATGACAGCCCATCGCACCGGAGTGAATACGACAGCTGCAAGCACGAGCAGGGCTAGAGGCTTTAAGAGTTGCGCGCCTAGCACCATCCACATGCTCTCGCTCACGCCATCAATCCTTGCACTGAATCACCATGCTCCGGCTGATTGTCGAGCCAGCGAAAAAAGCTTGTTGCGTGCCTGCAGCGAGAGCGCCCTGGTCAGCACCGCCCGCCACCACACGATAGCCCTTGGGACCGCAGATTTGTCCGGCCTTTTCGTAGCAGTGGCCCCAACTCAGGGCAGTGCCGGAGCAAGCGATGCTATGTCCGACTTTGCCGTCAGGTGTATAGGTTTGGCTGGATGTAGCACAGGCACCAAGCAGAAACACCACCCAGAAGTTTCGCATTTTTCTCCTCTGCTGATGAGGACTTAATCCCATGCCAGTCCCTGGTGGTTTGTCATCTCTCTCGACCGTAGCAGCGTCCAACTTCCCTGACGGGGCAACGGAACTTCCGTCAGTCCTTGATAACTACGAGAGAACGACTCAGGCATTACTGAAAAGGGCCGTATCCGGCAATCCTACCACCATCTCTGCAACCCTCACCCTTTCCATCGGGGATGACTATGGGTACCTGGAGGTAAGTGGGTCGGGCGAGGTCATCGCGATAGATGACACCTTCGGCTGGTTTGGCAGGGAAGTAACCCTCAGATTTGCGGCCGCAGCAACTCTTTCGCACTCCTCAAACTTCGTCCTGCCAGGATCTACCCAGATCATCACTACTGCTGGTGATACGCCGAAGTTCGTCCGACGTACTGCTGGGGTGTGGGAGTGCGTCTCGTATGAACCAAGGAGCGGTAGCGGTGATTACCGCAGCATGCAGGTGTTCACATCTAGCAGTTCTTGGAACAAGCCTGCTGGACTAAAAAGAATCAAAGTGACCGTTGTTGGTAGCGGTGGCGGTAGTGGTGGATGCGCGGCCACAGGTGCAGGAGAGGTAGCCGCAGCAGGCGGTGGGGCTGGTGGCGGCTGGGCGGTCAAAACCATTCCAGCCTCGTCCCTTAGTTCTTCGGTGACGGTTACTGTCGGGGCAGGAGGGACAGCCGCCGCTGCTGGAGCAAACGCTGGTGGGACTGGCGGTGCGTCGTCCTTCGGCGCTTATTTACAAGCCGCTGGCGGTGCTGGTGGTGCTGGCTCTGCCAATAGCAACGCTGCTCCTCTCCTTGGATCTAGTGGTGCAGTTCCCGGAGATGGTTCTGGTGGCGATTACAACGCCACAGGAGAGTCTGGGGGGATTGGGATTGGCTCTCCCAGCCAGAACGTCGCTTATGGAGGTAAAGGAGGCTTTAGTTTAGGTGGTGGAGGCGGTGAATCTAACAGGACTGCCACAACGACGACTGGCGTTAACGGTCGAGGTTTTGGTTCTGGAGCTAGTGGTGCTGCGAGCGCACAGAACCAATCAGCTAGCGGTGGATCTGCCGGCGCTGCCGGCGGCGTCATTGTCGAGGAATTTTTCTGAAGTCAGCTATTCGTGAAGCACGAGCCAAGGGCAGTAACCATCAGCCGGAGGCTCGACGATCTTAATGCCCTCCGACGTCCAGCGCTTCCCCTCGGAGCAGAGCTTGTGATCGTGGACGAAATGGCAGTCAGTGGAATACCAACTGCACCGTTGCTCAAGGATGGGGATCACCTTGTCCATTAGCAAAGCATACCCATGAAGCTAGAACAAATCCAGCAGGCCATCCCGCAGACCGGCTGGATCAATTGGCCAGTGGCAATAACCGGCCTCGCCTCGTTCCTCACCACGTGGGTTCCGATCTTCGTCGGGATTCTCTCCGGCATCTGGATCGGCCTTCAGTTGTGGATGTTCCTGTTCGTCAATAAGCCGTGGAAAAAGCGGCGTAAGGAGTAGTTATGCACGAAGAACTATCAAGACTCGCAAGCGATTACCTGATTCAGCATGACGTGAAGGAGGAGCGCGCCACATTGGCGCAGCGGATCATTGTGGCCCTCGGGGTTATCTGCGGGGCGGCGCTTCTCATGCTCGCCCTGGAGGCCCGCGCCGAGGAAATACCCGTCCACGTCTTTGAAGATGAGGGCGTGACGCTCCAACTCTTCGCTGCTCCGTGCGAGGACGAAAAGGCGAGAGCCGCGGTGATCAATTCGCCGCTGAATGAACTGACAGGCAAGCTGCAAAAGGCCGCGAGCTGGTGGAGTGTCCTCACGCCGATCGGCCCCACCAGCATGGGGTTCGCCGGCTGCTGGGTTGAGTTCACGTGGCGCGGGAAGCAGGGCTACGCCGTGGCGTTCGAGGATGGCGAGATCCGCTTTTTCCCCGCCGATGGCTTCAAGAAAACCAAGGGGCAGATAGGGACGTGAAACTCGTAAGGGTTTCCCTCGCCACGAATGCCACCTACGGCGTTCTGCTGCAAGGCGAGATTCCTTTCGCGGTGACGCTGGAGCGACCTTGGCTGGCTAACCGCAAGGGCGAGTCCTGCATCCCGGCCGGCGATTATTACTGCAAGCGGGTGAACAGCCCGAAGTTCGGCAACACCTTCGAAGTCGCTGGCGTGCCAGACAGGACGGCGATCCTCTTTCACAAGGGAAATCTCGAGGACGACACGCACGGCTGCATTCTCGTGGGCGAGTCGTTCAACCCGGTGCTAGGCAAGCCCGGTATCACGGAATCCGGCCACGGCTTCTCGGAGTTCTTGGCTATCACCGCAATGACCAATTCTTTCATGCTGCAAATCGTGGAGACCCTATGAACAAAAAGCTATCAGCAGGCGCAATCGGTGTTCCCCTCGCGGTCGTAATCGCGTGGGCCTTTCAAGCATTCAGCGGGGTAGTCGTTCCTGCGGAAGTGGCGGCGGCGTTCGGCGCGGTCTGCACCTTCACGGCGAGCGTGCTGATCCCGGATTCCAAGGAGGCATGATGCAACCCCTACGTTATTTCGCGGCAATCCTCCTCCTGCTCGGCGCGGCCTGCGCGAGCATCGAGGCTCCCAAGTCGTTCAATGACCGTCTGGCCTACGGCTACGCCTCTGTGGCCGCTTCCCGGAACACCGCCGCCTCAATGCTTGAGCGCGGGCGGATCTCGAAGGACGAGGGGCGACAGGTTCAGGCGCTCGCCGATCGGGCCAGGACCGGCCTGGACCTCGCCAGAGGCTTCGCCGGCAAGGGAGATACCAAGACCGCCGAGGGGCAGCTTGCGCTCGCCCTGTCGGTTCTCACGCAGTTAGAGACCTATCTGAAAGGCAAGCAATGAGTGCATCAGGCGTAATGACGGCTGTCGGGCTTGCGGTGGACCTCCTGACGGCCGTAACCGAGCTTTCGGCGCGACTCCAAGCCGTGAACGGGCTGCTGCAAAAGGCCCATGCCGAGGGGCGAGACCTCACCGAGGCAGAACTTCAGTCCGTAGTGGCGATGGACGACGCGGCCCGCGAACGTCTGGCGAAGTTGCTAGCGTGATGTGAACCTACTCCACCGCGGGGGCTCTTGGCGCTTCCAGGCTTTCACGGACTGTCCGGCGATCTACACCAGCCAGCCGCCGAACTGGTTTCACCGCCTGATGCAGCGCTGGATTCTCGGCTTCAGGTGGACGAAGGAATGACGGCCGACGACGTTCGCAGGCTGCTGCAGCAGAGGATTAAGGAAGCCGGGTCGCAGTTCAAGTTCTGCGTAGAGGTCGGAGTTCACCCCTCGACCCTGAACAAGTTTCTTCATCACACGCTGCGGCCGACCCCGGCCATCATCAACAGCCTCGGGCTCAGGGAGATCGTCACTTACGAGCCGGTGAAGAAGTGACCAATTTCGAGCTTTTGCTGATCGCCTTCCCAGTGCTCAAGAAACTGAGGCGGCGACGGCGAAAACGGGTGAGGCGTTAGTCCTCCTGCTTGGTAGAGGGAGTGGTGGTGCCCCGACCAGGATTTGAACCCGGAGTCTCTCGCTTCTAAGGCGAGCGCGTTTGCCATTTTCGCCATCGGGGCGTTTTGGTGGAGCGTCTTGGAATCGAACCAAGTGGGCCGAAACAACCGGGTTACAGCCGGTCCCCGCGCCGTACAGGACTACCGCTCCTGCTGGTGGGCCGACTGAGATTCGAACTCAGAATTTCCTGCTCTTGAGGCAGGCGCGTTTACCGATTACGCCATCGGCCCGGAACTACAGTCCGAGTCGGTATCGCAATCGTAAGGTGATGGTCTGGACGGTGGGATTCGAACCCACGACCCCCTGTTTCCGAGACAGGAACGCTGACCGCTGCGCTACGCCCAGAGCGTCGGCATCGGTTGCGGGTCGTGGTCGAAAGGATTTCACGGCGAGGATTGTAGCAGGATTGGCGGAAGGTTGAGGAGTTGAACCCCCAGCCCTACTTAGGTGCCGTCGTGCTGGTTTTCGAGACCAGTTGCCGTCCACACAGCGAAACCTTCCGTTCTAGGCATTTGGCGGAAGGTGCAGGGATCGAACCTGCGTGGCCCTACTTAGGTGCCGCTCGGTTAGCAACCGAGTGCATTACCGCTCTGCCAACCTTCCGCTGTTCAGCGCGAAGATCGACTTGATGAAATGGTGGAGAAGGTCGGGATCGAACCGACGACATCCTGGTTGCAGGCCAGGCGCTCTCCCGGCTGAGCTACATCCCCATGTTGGTGCTGCTGGACCGGAATCGAACCGTCAACCTCGGAGTTACGGGCTCCGCGCTCTGCCATTTGAGCTACAGCAGCGGTTGACGTTCGTGTTCGCATGGCGCGCATTATAGCAAGTCGTTCCGCTTTGAGGGCGCACTAATGGTCATAACCACTCAGCGGCATCAGCGACCTCAACTCGTTGTATTTCTTCTGCCACCAATCACGCTCCTCCATCGCCCCTTTCCATGCGGACTCGGCGCGAGCTACGTCGGCGCGTAGGCGGTCGCAGTAGTCCGTGCCACGCATTTCCTGTCCGCAGCACTGGCAACGCGCGATGGTCACTTCGGTCACACCGAATGGCTTGATTGGCTCGCTCATAGCTCCTCCCTGCGCACTAATAGGCGATTCGCCATATCCGCCTCGACCTTCGCCATAGCAGCCTCGATGGTGTCGGCGTAAAAGTGTTCCCACCAGACGGTGCCACGCGGCTGTGCGTAGTACGCATAGGCGATCTTCCCGGGCGGATCTGGAAGCAACCGCCACCCGCGGCATATCCACCAGCGCGCGTACTGCCGCAACTCTTTCTCGTAGTCCTCGTACTCCTCTGGAGGGCGGCGAACCTTCTCGATGGGCGCACGAACTAGCGTTTCCAGAGGCCGTATCCGGCGCACCCGCCGTTGCGCTTCAGGGGCGCAGGGATGGGCTTCACGCGGCCTCTAATTTCGCTGCGTCGGCATACGGTAAACGGAACCCGCTGGCGTGCTTGTGTCCGCCGCCGCCGTACTGCTTGGCGATCTCGCCTACGTCGAGTCCGTCATCCTGCGAGCGCAGACTGAATACCCGGCCCGCTGGCGTATCCCAATAGCAACCAGCAAACGGTTCACCCTTGGCGAGCAAATGCCCGGCGTCGCTCGTCAGCGTATAGGGCAGATTGGCGATCGGCACGTTGTACCCGCCGATGTTCATGCGCCGCGTCACCACAGCGACCAGCTCGTTGATGTCCTTGAAGTGCTTGCGCTCTATCGCGTAGCCCTCCTTCGCGAGAGATTCGACGTTCTCCGTCATCAGCCGATCCCAGACCGCGAAGTCGTAGGGGTACGAGAAGATGTTCGCTTGGATCTCGCGCGTCCAAGGCAACGCGAAGCGCCATAGATCGCGATCCTCGACATGCAGGAGTAGCTTCGGCGGCTCGGTATCAGGGAAAAAGTAATCCCAGGTGATGCGCGCCCCGGAGCGGTTCATGTCGAATACCGTCTGTACGCCCTTCAGGTCGCGCAGGTCGGCCTCGGCGGTCTTGTGGTGGTCGAGTACCAGCACGCTCGCCGCCATGTCCCTGACGCGCTCCAGAACGGGCCGCTTGTAGGAGAAGTCCACCAACAGCACGTCGCGTCCTTCGACGTTCGGTGGCTCGTCCTGATAGACCCCGGCGTGAAAGTCCACTTCCGCGCCGAGCGCCTTGCGGACTACCCATGCGGACGTGAAGCCATCGGCGCAGTTGCCGTGGTAGATGCACAGCTTTTTCATGGTTTCTCCCTATACAAGTCGTTGCGCTCCAGAGGAGCGTTCATAAGTCTTTGCCCACCACGCGATACGGCGCGTCGTTGTCTCCTAGCTCGGGCCGGTACGTGAAGCCGCCCATCAGGATCTCGACTCCCTCGCGCATCTTGCCGCTCGTAAGCAGGGAGCGAACTTTGGCGAAGTTCTCAAGCGTTGGGGCGCATAGCACGATCTCGTCCAGATTGAGTCCCTGCCACGGCCCTGGCAGACGATGCGGATACACGATGGCAGGGTCGTTCTCCGCCATGCGCCGCAGATTCTCAGGCTCAAGAATGACGAACAGCATGTAGCCGTTCGCTGAAATCTGTACCGGCAGTTGCATCATTTCTGACCTCCTTCCTGCGCTGCGGCGGAAGGCGAAAGGGCGCGTATGGATTCATCGACAGCCCGGTCAAGGGACGCCGGATCGCTATGCGTGCTCCACGACTCCGCGACGTTTCCGGCGCTATCGTGCTGGCAGGAATGCTCCCGCAGCCACCAATAACGCAGGGCGTAGTCGCAGAGGGCGTCAGGGGCGCCCGTGGAGTGCCCTGCCTTGCGCCAGTACTCACGCAGCACGCCGCGCATCGTTTCGATCTGGAAGCGGTCGAGTGTCATGGTTTCTCCTGAGGAAGTCGTTGCGCCTGAGGTAAATACTCCGGCGCTGCGTACACCATCGCGTAGTAGCCCTTGCGCGCGATCCGTAGACCGTCCGCTCGCTTCAGGTCCACGAACATCTGCGTGCGCGCGTTGTCGAGCATGTCCTCGGTCGGCTCCTTCGGCACGAGCTTCCAGCCCTCGGGAATGCTTGTCGCTTCCGGGCGCACTCGCTCCTCGAATCCCTTGATGATCCGCGAACAGCGATGGAGCAGCGCGAGCGGGAGCCCGGTCAGCCCTTCATTTTGAAGCGCGCCGATTTGGCGTTCGATTTCAAGGTGCATCTTCGCTTCCGGGCGCAACGACTCGATGATGTCAATGGCGTACATCGCCACCTGTTTGTGAGTCGCTTCCGGGTTCATCCCGGCAGCGATGCGCTCGGCCAGCTTGATCTTGTCGGCGAGAAGCATGTACGTCCTCTCCGGGCGCACTCGTAGCCTCTTGATCTCTTCCCGCGCCTTTCGCAGCAGGGCAAGTGCAGCAGCGAAGTCCAGCGGCTCTTGATTCATGTGGTCCATTTCACGCTCCGGTTTGTTCCACTCGTGCATCTTCACGTCCCAATGCTTGTCGCCGCTGCTCATGTGACTCTGGCATCTACGTATCGCTTCAGGGCCGCGTAGACTTCAGGCTCCAGATAGATGACGTTGCGCGGATCGTCCGGGTAGCCGTTCTCGGTCGTGAGCACGATTTGGCCGTAATCGTTGATGTCGGCGTACACACTGTCGCCGAGGTAAACCTTGGTCTTGCTCTCCGTCAGTCTCATTCGTGTTTATCTCCAGTGCAACGATTGGCGGCGTACAGACAGATCCCGTTGAGCTTGCACATGCTCGCGGTGGAGCAGTGCTCGCACGGCCACGCCACGCCGCCTGGAGCGGCGCCCCCAAGTTTCGCATCGCGTGCTACGTCATGTGGGCTCCCGCTCACCAGCGCGCCGGCCGGTGACGATCCGCGCCCTTCAGGTATATCGTTCGTTTTGCGATCAATCGGGCACCCCATACTCGGAATGCGCAGCGGGCATCCATCGGGGTAGGTAAGCCGCTCATCTCGCGTCATGCAGCAGTGAGGGCAGAGGGCGTCGAGCGTCGTCATCTGTCGGAGTGCTTATCGGGCGATGGCACGATGGAAGCGCTCGATTTCCTTCGTCTGCTTCCGGTGCGCGCTCTCGATCTGTCGAGCGTGCGTCGCCAGCAGGCGGATTTGTGCGACCTTGGGGAGCCGCTTGATCTCGGCCAGCAGTTGATCGGTCCAGCTTGCTTTCATGATTTCTCCTTGGACGGCGACTGTGCTGATATGGCATAGGCAGGACTCATCGGCTCCATCCCTTCTCGCCGATGCTCTCCGCGAGCACCTGAAGCTCTTTTCTGATGCGCTCGCACGGCCCGTTGCCGCAGGGGAAGAACGCGCAGCCGGGATAGAGCCTGTCTAGCGCCTTCATAACCGCGCGCAACGCCCTGCGCTTCTCGGCCTTGAATGCGCGCCGCCCGCCGTACTGAAGGGCGACGTAATCAGGGATCGTGCCTCGGATAAGTTTCACTCTTACCTCTTTGTGGAAGGCACAATGACTTGCGCGCCATGCCAATGATCGTTCGCGGCCTTCGCCGCCTTATAGGCCGCAAGGCAGCAGATCAGGTACTCGGCGAGGATGAAGTCGGGCGTGTTGCATTCGTTGTCCATGCTGTGCCGGTTGATGAGATGTTCTAGCTCTTGGGTGAATGTCATTCCTTGTACCTCTCTACGCTGCGGTGCTGTAGGAGAGTGGCGAGTTCTAGGCCATCACGGATGCTTGCGCCGTAGACGAATGAGAACTCCTTGCCCCGCGTCATCGCTGCTACGAGCGCCGTGACCTCGCCGCGGTCAACGGCGTCGGCTATTTCGCGCAACTGCGCCGACAGGTCAGCCGGTGCCTTCGGCTTCCACAGGATCACGTTTAGCGGCATCGGCGGCTCAGACGTGCTCATCGCTGCTCCTATCTGAAGCAGCGACACCACGCACGTACTCTGCGTTTATCGCCGCGTCGATTGCTTGGCCAACATCGGTAACTTCGTCAGCGGCCTTGCATGGAAATGGCAACTCGACTCCCTTGGAAATCACGAGCGTCAGGGTGTCGTGAAATGGGTTCTGCATGATCTGCGGCGTAAGCGTGCGAAGTATCCAGCGATACCGCTCGGCGTCTCTACGCATGGCCTCGTATTCCTTCGGTGTGAGCGTCATACTTTGATCCTCCCTTCGTCATCAGGATCGAACCCGGCGCGGTCAGCCGCCCTAGCGGCGAGTAACGCTCTCTCTATGGCAACCTCTGGAGGCTCGCTGCTGAATGGAGAATGCCCGCAATAAGTCTGCGCCAGTTGGCCAATCCAGCGGAGGCGTGCTTCTGGAGTCCCTGCGCTTGCGGAGGGGGCTGATAGCGACCGTCGCAGGTCTGCTTCGATGTCGTCGATCACAGCCAGTGCATACGACTGCGCGTCGGCACCGGCACCGGGCGACTGTTCGACGTGCCTGCGGTGCTTGAAGATGATGTCATACACGGTTCGCTCTCCAGCGAGCGCGGCGGATGATCCGAACTGCCGTTCGAGCATCGCCCTGACTTCCTTGATCGGCGTGTCGTCGGTGAAGCCATCGAGCAGGAGCCTGACGGTATCAACGTCGGAGGCGACTGCCTCAGAGGAACGCGCGAATGACTCCAGGCGCTCGGCTATCGCCCGAAGTTGGTCGGCAGTGTCGGGCATGCCTCCCTCGGCGACTGAGGAGGCGATGATGCGCAGGCAGGCAGCGTCGCTCAATTGCGTGGCGTCCGTGGTCATGGCTTGATTACCCGCAGGCGTTTGATTTGCTCATTCGCCTCAGCCAACTCCCGCTCAAGCTGGCGGGCAATGTTGGCGGGCACGACGTAATCCAAAACGTCCGAGGAATGGATCTGGGCGCTATCCGTCCTCGGCGTCTCGCCTGTCGTTGTTTCGGCAGAGGGCAATCCGGGTCTCTCCCCGGCGTCACGACTGTTATCCGGTCGGTGCTGCTCTCGTGTGGTTTCCGCCGGACGGGCCTCGCGCTCCAGTGCAGGCCGCGCATCCACGTCGTTCTCCCCTCGGGGATTCATACGCCGCCAAGAGCAGTCGGGATCGGTACAGACCCATTGCCGCCCAAGGTGCGCCGCTGTGAAATATCCTTTTTGCCCGTCGCACGCGCCCTCGCCAGACGGGTGCGCCGTAGCCCTTCCTGCGCTCTCCGAGCGCGCTGACGAGTCACGCATCGCGAGCAGGGCAATTGCCAGTTTTTTGGTCGCGTCGTATACCTCGGATGGCCCGCCAAAGACGTGACCGTTGCACACCTTCCGTGCCAGAGCCAGCGCGTCATCGTTCATTTCTTTAGTCCCTTCAAGGCAAGACGGCAAAGCGAGTTCGCCATCCACGGCATAATGGCCCGGCGCAAGATGACACGGAGCCGCCTGATCTCGGCCGCTGATAAGTCTCTTGTGGCAACACGTTCGCCCTCGCTCATGGCAACCTCCAGCGCTCATAGTCGGGCAGGATGTTCTCGAAGATTCTGCGGTCGCGGTGCGCTTCATCGCGCCCCGGTGCCTGCTCATGACGCAGGAACCAGTCGCCCATCGGGTCGATGATCTCGCCGTCTTTGACGACCCACCAGTGCGTCCTGCGGCAGCTTCCACCGTACCAGGTCAGTTCACCGGCAACGACTTCGCCGCCGATGGCCTTCTGAATCTCGTCTGCGATCAGCGGGCAGCAGCCCTGAGTCTCGCCGTCATAGGCGCGGTAATACTTCATCCAGATCGCGGATGGCTCCTGCGCTGGGGTAGAAGATTCCGGGGCTCGTTTGCTCATTTCATCCTCCCGATCACGAACACTTTCGATGCTGCGATCAGCGCGCGTCCGCAATCGTTGCCGCGCCGGATCACCGCCCCCTTAGGAATACGCAATCTCAGGTAGAAGATGCCTTTATCTCCCTTCGGCTTGGAGACGTAGCCCATGATCCCAGGGCCGGAAGGGGAAACTACGGTTGTCCCCTTCTTGTACTGAAGGTATTCGCCTCGATCACCGGGCTCAATAAAAGAGCGCCGATCCGGCTCATATTCCGAGGTGTCGTTAAATGGCGAACGCTTGTAAATCGTCATCGGCTTCTTGAGCGTCGTTTCCTTCTTGAATACTTGGCACACCTGAATCTCCTAGCTGTAACTGTTCAGGACAGGCTCGCCGCGTATTCATCGGCCTTGTCCATCGTGGCGAACCAGCGCGGGGCGGTTGTCATGCCTCTGTCGTCGTACTTGGCAACCGTGAAACCCTTGGGGTTGTACGCCTCAGTGATCCATACGCCGTTTGTCGGGATGAGGTCAATGGTGAAGTATTTGCTGGTTTTCATGGTCTCTCCTTGATGTGAGTACATTAAATCATTGTTAGGAGGACTTGTCAATATCTTTGGCGTGAGTACAATTATCTCCATGAAGCCCAAGCGTCAGAGGGGTAGACCCCCCGTAAAAGACCCCGCCAGCGTGCGTATAAACGTCAGGGTTACGCCCGGCGAGCGGGAGAGGTACAAGGCCGCAGCCAAGCGCCAAGGCGTCACTTTGAGCCTCTGGCTGAAGAGGCTGGCCGACAGGGAGGCTGCGGAGTAGGTCGCAAACCACGGAGTGGTGTTCGCAGTCCGGGTAGCCCTTGCCCTCTTTTAGCTGGCAGCCCCACTCCTCGCAGATGGCGTGGCGAACCATCTCAGTCAGAAGGTTCGCCATCAGAAAATCTTCGCTCGCACGAACTCGACCAGGACCGCGCCAGCGCCATCGCAACGCGGGCAGGCGCAGTCAGTCTCCGGATTGGACGGGAAGCTGCGCGTAACCCACGCGCACACGCGGTCAGCGAAGTCCACCCGCTGTGCATTCGCTAGGTCCTCGTCCTCGTCCCAGAACAGCCACGGCTTGCCGTCGAGTGCCTCTAAGATGGCTGCCCTGACTAGCGTTACCATCGGATCAGACTTCATGCGAATAGCCTTTCCTGCCGTTGTGCGTTCTCAATCCGCTCGCAGGCAATGTCGAAGTAGGACTGGTGAATCTCTATGCCGAAGAACGTGCGCCCGAGCTTGACCGCCGCGACGCCTGTGGAGCCGCTGCCCATGAACGGGTCTAGCACCACCTTTGCTTCCGCTGCCATTTGCAGGCAGTCCATCATCAACTCGACCGGCTTCTGAGATGGATGTACGCGTTGCCGCACATCCTGAGTCTCGGTCCCGCATAGGCCGAACCAGCGACGTCGGAGGATGCGCTGGCGGCGCTTCTTCTTGCTCCAGCAAAGCTCGAACTCCGATAGGGAATAGTCGAAGTCCGGCATACCCGCCCGCTTGTCCCAGACGAGCCAGGAACCGCCATCTGGGATGTGGCGGCGGTAGTAGTTGGCGCCCCACCAGAACTGCTCAGCGACGCCTGAGAGGGCGGCAAGGTATGGCGCGGCGTCGAAGTCCTTTTCATCGCCGACAATGGCCTCGTAGCCCTTGCTAGCCCCTATTCCTTTCTTGTGGTTAGGGGTTGAGTTCGCGTAGCTGGCGTCAAGCCTCATGCCGTAAGGTGGATCGGTCAGGACGACGTCGGCCTTGAGGGACGGGAGCAGCGTCAGGCAATCCCCCAGATACAACGTCGCTTTGCCGATGGTCTTCACGAGCAAGTTATTGCGGCTCCCTGGAATACTCGCCCGCTCGTAGCTCCAGCATCAGCGAATCGCCCTTACGGACGATGTAGTTTTTCAACGCCTTGTCCTCCCTGTACTTCATTTGGCCCACCGTGAAGGCTTGGTAAGCGCTTTCTCCAGCGGCCACTTCAAATCATCAATGCGCTCTGCCAAAGAGTTGTGTCCGATCCCTATTTCTTTCGCCCAATCCGTAAGGATCATCGTCCTGCCGTTGAATGTGATCCAGCGGTTGAAGCGCGCGTTTCTCGTCTGTTCTTTCGCAAGCGCCCACCGGCAGTTGTCAGGCGAATATAGGCCGTCGTTGTTGATTCTTTCGACGGAATGCTGCAGTGACGGGCGACGCCCCATGTCCGCTAAGAAGTGGGCGTAGTTGTCGCGCCAGCGTTTGCACATCTTGATGCCGCGTCCACCGTATAGAGGGTAAGCGTGGCACTTCGGGTTTTCCGTGCGATAGATGATCGCGACCCAGATTTTGTATTCCGGCGTTTTCGACAAGCCATGCGTGCGGAACAGCGCGCCCACACGCTCACGTCGTTCTTTTGTCCATTCACCGTTCATGCTGCTACCTCGATTAACTCCTGCTCCCACATGAACCTCCACGTCTTGTCCATCGCGCGGCGGAACATCTCTGACTTTTCTTGCCTCGTGTCCTGGTAGATCCCAGTCGGGTCTTTGCCCTTCCCGTGATCCAGCCAGTGATGGCATCTCACGCACAGGAAGGCGATGTAGCAGTCATGGGCCGGATGGGCGAAGCCTCTACCATGCTCGTGCATGTTGGAGTGAGCCGCGACTACCGTTGAATCCTGGGCGTTGCAGTTAGCACAAGGCTTGTCCTTGGCGAGCCGCAGCAGGGATTCATTCCTATAAGTCACTTGGCGCGAGCCTTTAATTCCTTGTCGCACTCGTAGGCTTGGCGAAGGCAGAGGAAATATTCCCATCCCACCGAGAGATCGCCCCACCACTTATGCGTGAAATCTCCATGCGTCTTGTCAAATCTCAGAAGATGAAAACCGCCCTCAATTGGTTGATCGGGGAAGTTCTCTTTCCAAAGCTGCCCGTAGGCGGCGAGCTGGGCGAGGTATTCCCCGTAAATTCCGTTCGAGGATTTCCAGTCGCCCATCGCCCTTTTGCTGCCAAGCAGGATCGCGTCGAACGTGCCGCCGAAGCGGTACATCTCGGAGACAAGGGGAAGCTCGGTCTTGTCCACCGTGAGTTTCGTTTGATCCGCCCACTCCAGGAAGGCACCAAAGGCTTTCTGGGCTTTCTCGATGACGGCGGGGTCTCCGGTCCAGACGATCGGCTGGCCGTGAACGTGGGCCTCTACAGCAGCGTGGGCGAGGGTTCCGGCTTCGGCAGCAGCATCGCGGGTTTCGCGGAAGTCCTTCCCAGCCTTCCCCTGCTCCCAGGCCCAGTACATGAGGGGGCCGGCGTCCTTGAATCGACCTAGAACGGTCGTCACGCTCGGAACACGAGTGCCATCGGCCAGTTTGTAGACGTGGTGCGCCACTTAGGCGACCGGCTGCACCGGCTGCGCGACGATCTTGTAGCCGTTCTTTTCCAGCCCGGCCTTGATCTCGGCCTTGTCGGCGTCGTTGAGCCTCTTGAACTCATCGCGCATGAAGTCCATGCGGGATTGCCCCTGCTTCAGGCCGAAGAAGTCGATGCAGGCTTGCAGGATTCCCATTTCTTTCATTGGCTGCTCCTTGGTTATTTAGAACGGCGGGTTGCCGGAGACTTCCTCGAAAGCCTGCTTGGTGGCGGCAATCCAGAGTTTCACGTCGGCGGGGTCCTTGACGAGTCCGGCCGTGATCGCGTGTGCCGTGAGGTTGGAGGCCATCGGAAGCCATGCGAGTCCGCCGGTAGGCGCGGCCCCGTTGCCCTTCGCGGCCTCGACGGCCCTGTACTTGCCGATCCAGGTGTAGGTCTTGCCGTTGTAGTCAGTCGTCTCGGTCTCGGCGTCGATCGTCATCCCGGCCTGAATGCCGGAATCGAGTTTGGCGAGGTAGTCTTTCCCGTTCGCCTTGACGCCGAGGGACTTGCCGGTTTTCGTCTTTTGGACGCTTTCGATGGTCAGTTGCATGTCTACCCTTTCAACGATTGCCGCATGGCCCAGGTGCAGGCCCCGCACTCTCTGGCAAGCACGCGAAGATGCCGAACGCCAACGCCCATACGGACGCATTCATCTAGCGCATCGCACAGCGCGTGCTCTCTTTCGAGTTGAATCTGATGCTCGTATTCCTCGTCTGCTGCGTCGTACAGTTGAGCTTCCATCGCGTCGTCTCCATCTCGATATTTCACGCCCCGAATGCGGATCGGTTCTTGGTCAACAAGCTCCTCTAGCTTCGCAATCGAGGCGTTGAGTTCGTCAATGAGATCGTCGGAAATCTTCACGACTTTCTCCTGCAAAGTGTCACTGGATCTCCGTTGACGTAGAGAATCCCGCCGCGATCCAGTAAGGTCGTCAGGTTCCGCGCGTGCTGGTCTTGGATTGCCCTGCACTTGGCGATCTGGGCTCTGCGTTCTTCGATGATTAGCTGGTCGGTGTAGGAGTCGCGGTCGAGATACATCCACGCCAAGCCGATGAAGACGAGTGCGTAGAGAAATTCCCGCTTCCTGATGCCATCGGGCTGTTTTGCTGGCAGCGCCGCGTGAAGCTTCTGCGCGGCTTTCGCTTCCATCTCGGCGTCGGTCATAGCGCCCACCTGTAGTTAAGCGTGTAGACAATGGCATCCTGATACGCAGAGCAGCAGCCGTTATTGGCTTCGACATTTGGGAAGTGATTAGCCTCTAACGACACGTTCTTGTAGGAAACGCCGAGCCCATATACGGGGCTGTAGCCGTTCTGAGAGAAAGTGATCTCGGTCCAATGCCGACCGAACTGGGAATCAGGAGTTACGCGAGCGATAAACTTCGCCCGATACCGCGCGAGCCCTAAACGTCCGTAGATCGAGACACGCTTTGTGAGCGGATAGGTGGGGACGAGAGAGAAACTAAAGGCATCGGCACTTCCGGATAGATAGCCCCAAGAAGTCTGGCTGCAATGCCCGTTGCAGTCGTGCGTTGCGGGATCGTATAGATCCTCATTCACCATGAAGCCCGCAAAATGGTGGTACTCGCCGAGGTCGTGGTAGGTGACTTCAAGCGATAGGTACTTGCTAGCCCGGAAACCAAAACCGACCTTGTAGACGGTGGAGTACTCGTCGATCGTGTAGTCCCAGCCCTTCTGAATCCACCACTTGTTTGCTCCGGTGTGGGGGAGAACGCTCTTTCCAATGCCCGCGGTGAAGTAGAAGCGGTCCTCGGCGAGCGCGCCCCCGGAAATCAGGCAGAGCACAAGAACCGCAACCGCTTTCATCGTCCCTCCGTAGCGCCCTAGGTGGCGCGTGATGGGAGGTAAGGCTAAAGCATTACCTTAGGCGTGTCAAGTATAACTTTAGAAGCGCGGCCAGTCGTCGCGGGAAGCCCCACCGTCAACCACGGCGGTAAGCAGGGCTTCGAAGTCTTCCGACGCGTTGAAAGCCTGCCGCACCGTCAGGCCGAGGTCGCGGATTGCCGCGCGACGCTTTGCCGCTAATGCCGACTCGCGGCTCATGCGCCCGCCGCGCGCGTAGTGGCGCACCATGTACCACTTGTTATAGATCGCGGCGACGTGCCGAGCGGTCGGGGAGTCGGGCGTCACACAAGGTTAGACAGCGGGCCGCTCCCCCGCTGTTTATCTCTTTTTACGGACTTAGCGCGTTACGTGACATAGTGCCGTCAGAAAATCGTGATTTCGGGCGGCACCCGATTTCACATAATATGCAGACCTGCGATTGAAGGGCGAGGTAGGGCGGGATAGCAAGCAGGAGGACGCTTGCGGCACGGCTGAGCCCAGAGAGGAAATACTCAAGCGGCTTTTTCGTGACCTGGCAGATCGTCATCAGGTGCTGTTTTCCTACCCTGCCAGTCTCGCGCCAGTCATGAACGGCTTGGATCGTCACCCCGCAGGCACGAGCTAAATCGGCAAGGTTCACCCCGGCGTCGGCCATCGCCACACGCAATTTGTCGGCGAGCGCCTGTTGCGGGTATTTCGGCCTTCTCGGCATTTCCTTAAGCATAGCTTGATTCTCCTGAGCGTTCAAGTGCTAAGGCAATACTTGACATAGCTTAGGTATTGCTTTAGCGTTTAGGTTATGGCTAGAAACAAGGCCCGCCCGAAGCGGGCTCGTAAAGATGCGGCGCTAGAGCACGCGCTTGCCGTAGCAGGCGGGCCGACCAAGCTGGCGCAGGTCTTGGGCATTACCGTGCAGGCCGTCAGCGGTTGGGCGAAGTGCCCTCCAGCGCAGGCTATAGCGGTAGAGCGCGCTACCGGCGGCGTCGTGTCGAGAGAACGCCTCTGTCCGCGCGTGTTTATCGGCGAGAAAAGCGCCGCATGAAGTGCGACGAACACATAAAGATTCACATCCCCGGCCAGACGAAAGATCGCCTTCGAGATCTGGCGAAGAAGAACGACCGCGAATTGTCCGATTACGTGCGTCATGTCTTAACTCGTCACGTCATCGTAGCCGCAGCCCTAGAGGGAGAAGAAGGGGCGAAGAGGCCCAACTAGGGGCGCAAACAGTTTTTTCATAGGGGAAGTTGGACAAATTGAATAAAAAGACATACACGATCAATCGGGCCGGTGGGGCTCCCTGCAACCCTCTCCTCCTCCTTGGGGCGCTGTGGTGATCCGGCGCAGCACAGTAGCCACCGGCCCGGCCATTTTTTGCCGCCAGCGCTTTCCCCTTCGCTGGTGTTCGGCTCGCGTTCGCGGGCCGTTTTTATTTCAGGCACCCCACGCCTTAAGACTACGCACGCCTGTATGGGCGGTCTGGGAGAAAACACCGCACGCGACTGCGACTTGTCGCCGCCACTCTACTAACAAGCCGGTGGCTTCTTGGAGAGCTTGACCAGCATCTAAGACGAAACAGGGGCAGCAAACGGTGATGTAGCGGCTTCCGGGAGCCGAGTTGTTCCCGCCCTGATAAGAGAGAGAAGAGTCGCCGCTAGGGAGGAGGGAAGGCTAGGCATAGCGGGCAACGTCGCCAGATCACCGGCGGGCTTGTTTGTTGCCGAAAGAATTTAAGGGAGGACGGGTGAGCGATGAGGATAGGTGGGCAAAACTGGAAGAGATAGTGCGAAGGGTTGTGCGTGAAGAGTTATCAACAGCTTTTCAACAAAAACCGAAATCGAAAGTCAGATTCGAGGGGGGCAAATTCGTAGGGTTGGGCGACATCGAGCGGGCTGCATTAGCAGCCGCCTATCCCGCCGTAGATATAGCGCAAGAATTGCGGGAAGCCGCCGCGTGGATCTTGCTCAACCCAACAACGGCTCCAAAGTCGAATTACGGAGCATTCATCAATACGTGGCTGAAGAAGCACCAGGACCGCTCTGCCATCCGGGCGATCCCGACGCGGAGTGATGGTGAGAAAAAGAAACTCTGTGCCTACTGCGACAAACCGAGCACGGCCAAGCCTAACGGCACGCCGGCCTGCGATGAGCACTTCATGGCCGCTATGCACCACGAACCAATCCCGTTCATGCGCGGCGTGGTGGCGAAGAACGTAACGGGGGAGAGATGAGCTGGTTATCTCCGATTGAGATTCCCAAGCCAAAGCCTTTACCAAAGCGGATGAAGGTGTGGCAGGCGAAGGCTCTTCCTGTTGTGGTTCGCGGCAAGAGATACAAGAGCGTGCGGGAGGCGAGCGCGGCATTAGGGCTTACGTGGAGAAAAATCTACCAGATGCTCGATGAGGGCAAGGCGAAGAGGGCGTAATGCACGAACTAAAAGACATCGTAGAGAGCGACAAGCTCTATTGCCCCAAGGCCGGGAAGCTCGTTGATCTCTCGCAATCCCGCGCCGAATGCGCGAAGAAACATGGTTGCGTCGGGTCGTGTTTGTTGAACGTCGAGTTTTACCTGAAGGCCACGGCTAGATACCTTGGCTGGTGCAAGTGATCACTGATAAACAGGTGGAGGACGCGCTTGAATATCTCAGGGATTCTGCAAAGCCTGCGGCGGTTGCTCGGGCTCAATCTAGGACGCTCGAAAAATTCCTTGGGGTCGTCGAAGCTCAGCAAAAGGCGCTACACGGCTCTAGAAGCAACGCTGCTGCTCAGGACATGGCGCGAGCGTCACCCGAATATAAGCAAGCCCTCGATGCCTGGGAAGAGGCTGTAAGGCGTGATGGCGAGTTCACGATGCTGAGAGAGGCTGCAGCAAGCCGAATCGAGGCATGGCGGACGATGTGTTCAAACGCGAGGGCTGAAGGAAAGATCGGGTGAACATCACAACCCACATCCTCGCCGACTGGCCAGAGCCGCGTAAGAAGAGGATGGCCAAACCTTGGACCATCACCAAGCGCAGAAAAGAGGTTCTGTACTGGCTTGCCAGAGGGAAAAGCACCCAGGACATCGCGGACATCCTCGGTCTCTCGTTTTTCACAACCAAAAATCACGTCCTCCACATTTACAAGATCTATGGAACACCGAACAGGATTTGCGCGGTGTTGAGAGCGATAGCCAGGGGCGATATATCGCTGGACGAGATCCTGCGGGAATTTGCTTGAGGCGCTATGGCAAAACTGACGCTAATCATTCCGCTGTCGTCTCGGCCTTCCGAAAGCTCGGTTGTTCCGTTCTCTCACTTGCCCCCTTGGGAAAGGGCGCTCCGGATCTGGCAGTGGGGTATGGAGGGCTATCTATCCTCATCGAAGTCAAAGACGGATCAAAGCCGAAGTCAGCGCAGGAGCTTACGCTTGATCAAAAGCAGTTCATGGATACCTGGAAAGGCGGTGTCCGATTGGTGAACAGCATGGAAGCAGTTGCAGAAACGGTAGCGATGCTGCGTAAGTGGCACGCGAAGCTCTCGCAATGATCCTTCCGGTCTTTACAGGCTACGACTCAAGGGAAGCGATAGGCTGGCACGCCTTTATACAGTCGCTCATCGAAACGTCTACCGATTACGTCCTTGCCCCCCCTCTCAGCGGGAAGCAGGGCGACGGAACAAATCTCTTCACGTATCAGCGCTTCATGGTTCCCGAGTTGTGTCAGTGGAGCGGGATGGCGCTGTGGTTAGACGGGGCGGACATGCTTTTAAGAGCGGACATTGCTGGCCTTGGAGATTTGTTCGAGCCGAGGTATGCGGTCCAGGTGGTGAAGCATTTCTACAAGACCAAGCACGCGCGCAAATACATCGGGACGGAGATGGAGGCCAACAACGAAGACTATGAGCGCAAGAATTGGTCAAGTCTGATCCTCTTTAACTGCGGACATCGCGCGCACTTCAAGGCGCGTGAGGAGATCAGGGAGGCGGTAGGCGAGGGTAACGGGAAGTTCCTCCACAGATTTGGGTGGCTAAAGGACAAGGATATTGGCGAGTTGCCGATCGAGTGGAACTGGCTACCGCAGGAATTGGGAGACAACCCGCAGGCGAAACTCGTTCACTACACGCTTGGGATTCCGGGATTCAAGCACTACGCCAGTGATCCGATGTCCAACCTTTGGCATGAGACCGCCAAGACGCTGCACAGCCAAAGATGAGCCGATTAAGGAAGCGATGACCAAAGAACAACTAATAACTTTTGAAAAGCGAGTGGCCGATGCCTTCGCCGATAAGCAAATCAAGGGGCCGGTGCATTTATCCGGCGGTAACGAAGACCAGCTCCTGGAAATCTTCAAGGACATTCATCCCGAAGACTGGATCTGTACGAGCTACCGGAACCACTACCACGCGCTTTTGCATGGAGTCCCGGAGGAAAAGCTATTTCAGGCCATCTGCGCCGGTCACTCGATGACGCTCCAATTTGCAGAGCATAGGTTCTTCTCCACGGCGATAGTAGGAGGGCAGCTATCTATCGCGGTGGGGATCGCAGCGGCGATCAAGAGGAAGTTCTGCAAGCGCAAGGTGTGGGCGTTCTGCGGCGACATGGCGGCGACAACAGGGGCATTCCACGATACGCAGACCTATGCGTTTTGTAATGAGTTGCCAATGTGGTTCGTAGTAGAGGACAACAAGCTGTCATGTAACAGCCCGACGAAAGGGGCGTGGGGCAGAAAACCTAAATGGGGTTGGTGGCCTAGCATCACTCGGTATTACGAATACGAGCGCGTCTACCCGCACGTCGGCATAGATAAATGGATTCAATTTTGAACTACGCCGAAGAACTAACAAAAGCCATGACGATGCTCGCGGGCTATCCGAAGACTCTCTTTGTCGGCCAGGCTGTTAGATACGACGGGCAGAGAGCCCACGCAACATTTTCCGGTGTTCCGATGGAGAAGCGTATCGAGATGCCGGTGTGTGAAGACTTCCAAATGGGGTTTTGTGCTGGGCTAGCTCTTGAGGGCTACATCCCTATTTGCTTCTTCCCCCGGTTTGATTTCCTCATCATCGCGGCTAACCAGTTAATCAATCATCTGGACAAGATCCCAGTACTCGGTGATTTCAGGCCGAAAGTGATTATCAGGACCGCAGTTGGTGCCAGGGCTCCGCTCGATCCAGGCCCCCAACATACGCAGGACTACACGATTCCCATGTCGATGATGCTGAAGAACACGGACCTATTCCAACTCACGAGCGCTGAAAGAATTGTCTCCCACTACCAGTGGGTTCTGCAAAGCGAGAGATCGGCCATCATGATTGAGTACATGGACAAATACTGATGAAAGTCATCCTTACGGGCTCGCTCGGCTACAAGGGGTCGGTCCTGGTCCCGAAACTCAGGGCCGCGGGGCATGAAGTCATCGGTATAGATACTGGCTGGTTCGGTGGGGAGCCGCAGATCAAGAGCGACATTCGGAATCTTCAGCTTCTACCCAATGCTGAAGCGATCATCCACCTAGCGGGTATAGCTAATGATCCTTGTGGTGAGTTGGATTCAAAACTGACTTGGGAGGTCAACGTTCACGCGACGATGAACCTTTCCGAGCTTGCTGTTAGAGCAGGAATCAAGCAATTCATCTTCGCGTCTTCTGCCAGTGTTTATGGCTTGAAGGACAACAAGCCGGTAACAGAAGAAGACTCGCTTGCGCCCGTCTCGGACTACAACAAGACTAAACAAGTGGCCGAGCGGGTGCTTCTCTCCTACGCCGACAAGATGGCTGTGCAGATCATCCGGCCGGCGACGGTCTGCGGTGTGTCTCCACGAATGAGGCTGGACACGATGGTTAACAGTCTCACGATGCAGGCGCTAACCAAGGGCGTGATTACCGCGCACTGCGGAGAGCATGGTGCGAATCTGATGCGCCCGAACATCCACATAGACGACGTAACGGATCTCTATGTGTGGATGCTGGAGAGGCCGCACCTAACCGGAGTTTATAACGCGGGATTCGAGAACTTGTCAGCGATGGAAACGGCGGAACTGATTGCGAAGCAGGTAGACGCGGAAATCACGATCACGACGGTAAAGGACAAGCGCTCCTACGCCGTGGATTCCTCGAAGCTTCTGAGTGCTGGTTTCAAGCCCAAGCGCTCTGTGAAGGACGCAATCAGCGAGATCGTGCTGTTCTACGAAGAGGGGCTGATAGAAGACGAAGAACGGGCTTATAACCTGCACTGGATGCGAAAGAATGGACTTGTGGCTAGTTGAGGCCGTTAGAAAAGCGAAGCGGGTTTACATCGTAGGAAACGGAGGCAGTTATGCGAACGCGGCGCACATCGCGAACGATCTTATCTCGGTTGGTATTCGAGCCTTTACGCTTGATGCTGCGACGCTTACTGCTTTTGCTAATGACTTCGGCTATGAGAATGCTTTTGCTCACTGGCTCGAAAAAGTCGGGGAGGAAGGCGATCTCCTCATTGCGCTCTCTGGTTCGGGGAAGTCCCCCAACATCCTCAACGCCATCAACGAGGCCGATAGAATAGGGATGGATGTTTATCGGATCTTCGGGAATGAGCGCGGCGAGAATATGCAAGAAGCTGAAGAATCGCAGGTGAAGATTGGCCACGAGCTACGGGCATGCCTGAAAAGTTCCTAATACTGGGATCGTCCAGTTTTTACGGTTCCAACTTCGCCAAGTTGGTGCGGGAGAAGGGCGACGAGGCGATCTGTCTGTCTAAACCAGGCTGGTACCTAGGCGACGAGCTGCCGGATGGAGAGTACGTTGTCAACTTCGCGTCGCAGTCGCTAGTAGCGGAGTCGTGGGAAAACCCTGGCCTGTGGATTACGACGAACGTGCAATCAACAACGGCGCTATTTAGGGGGGTGTTGTTCAGACGCTTCAAGAAATTCATCCACGTCTCAACACCTGAATCCTACGGACACACGGATGGCTGGGTAACTGAAAACTACAAATCGTGGGTTCCTTCGACACCCTATGGAGTATCGAGAGCGGCAGCGGATCTGATGTTGATGGCTTACCACCGCGCTTATCAGTTCCCGGCTCTCATCACCAGGACAGCGAATATCTACGGGGAGGGGCAACCAGACCACAGGATCATCCCCAAGGCGTTCAAGTTCAAGAAAGAGGGGAAGAAGTTGCCGCTGCACGGTAACGGAGATTCCGTCCGGTGCTTTATCCATGTCCGTGATGCTTGCGAGGCGACGTACCTATTAGCTAAAGAAGGCAAGGTAGGCGAGACGTACCACATTTCGACACGGCAATCGCATTGGATACGCGATGTCGTGGAAATGATTGGCTGCGAGTGGAAAGCAGCACCAGAGAGGCTGGGGAAGGACGGTGCTTATTTGCTCCATTCCGGCAAAGTAAGAGATTTGGGCTGGGAAGACACGATCAAACTGGAGGACTGGATTGCGAGTCGTTGACATTTCTCTAAAGGACGCCGAGGCGTTCCTTGCAAAGCACGAGCGGCATTACAAATCTCCTGCTGAACCTATCTGCGCCATTGCCGTTGCAGATTCAGGAGGAATCCACGGCGCGGCGATCCTCGGACGGCGCTCCGAAAGCGTAGGCGAACTGGCGCATATCTACGTTGACGGCGCGAGCATGGGCTATAGCCTGCTTTACGGGGCGTGCTGGCGGGCGCTGAAGGCTCTCGGTTACGAGAAGGCGGTCCTCTGATCGTCTTGGCTAATGGATGCTTTGATCCCTTCCATGTTGGGCATCTCTATTACTTGAAGGAGGCGAAGAGTTTAGGCCGCGTGCTGATTGTCTCGGTAACGGCGGACGCCTACGTTAACAAGCCTAGTCGTCCAATCTTCCCGGCAGAGGAGCGCGCTGCGGTGATCAGGGAATTACGTTGTGTGGACGGAGTAATCATCGTCAAGAGCGGAGACGAGGCGGTAAGAAGAATAAAGCCGGATATCTACGTCAAGGGCAAAGAATATGAAGGCAAGCTCACTGAGCAGGGCTACGTCGAGTCTTACGGTGGTCGAGTCGTTTTCACGTCAGGGCCAATTTATTCCTCGACTGCCCTCGTTACTGGCCGCTATCTCGAAGCTGAATGTGCTGCTGGTGGGGGACTACATAAGGGATGAATATGTCTACGTCTCGCCGCTCGGCAAAGCGTCCAAGGAAAACATCATTGCGACGCGCTACGAAAGCAAGGAAGTCTTTGCTGGCGGTGTTAAAGCAGCCTCTCGCCACCTTCACGGCTTGTGCGAGTCCGTTAGAACTGTCTTTGGGAGACGAATCACCGTCAAGCGTAGATTCGTTGATCCCGCAGCGCGAAAGATTTTTGAAGTCCATGAAGAAGTGGAAGCGGGAGAGACACAGGCTGCGCCGGATTATGCTGAGCCTGACCTAGTGATCGTGACGGACTTCGGCCACGGCTGCATCACTCCTCAGATGATTCTGGAAATGAGCGATAGGGCGAAGTTCCTTGCGGTGAACGCTCAAACCAATTCAGCGAATCACGGCTTCAACCTGATTACCAAATACCCGAGGGCGGACTATGCGGTGGTGGACGAGCTTGAGGCGAGGCTTGCCGTGCATGACCGGGACGGGCCTTTAGAGGGAGTCATTGAGAAACTCGGCTTCCCCAAGATCGCGGTCACTAGAGGCAAGGACGGAGCCTTGGGATATGACGGGTCGTTCCACTACGCGCCAGCGGTAGCGGACAAGGTGCTGGACACAATGGGCGCAGGAGATGCGTTCTTCTGCGTAACGGCTCCATTTGCTTGTGCTGGCGCGGACATGCCTACGCTCCTGAAGATCGGAAACGCAGCGGGCGCGGTGAAGTGCGGGGTAATTGGGCACAGACAGTCAGTTACGAGGGAGGCACTGCTTGAGCAGCTTGGCCGCTGACGGTTACGAAATCCTCGACATGGCTTCTAGTGCGAGGAAGGCGATAAACCTCGCGCGCAGCATGCTAAAGGAAACAATGGGAGAGCTGTGCTACTACCACACCAGCGTTACCGACGATCAGAACGAGATCCAAGCTGCTGCGGGAGATAGGGTCAGACATGTAGCGCGGGTGATAGTGGAATGCCACCTTACATACTTCCAATCGTTGCTAGGCCAAGACATCCACATCACCGCGAGGCCGTTCTTCCGGCTCTCACGTCCAGGCGTAACAACGGACAACATCGGCTTTCATCGTGATACCTGGTACGGAGATTCCCCCTACGAGCTGAACGTCTGGATTCCGCTTACGGATGTAGATGAGGGGAATGGCCTGTGGGTAGCTCCCGGTTCTCATGTTTGGTCGGACGAAGACCATCCGTATGAGACGTACGAGCGGCCGGACGTAGAGAAAGGCTCGTTAAAGCACTCGCTCGGCTTCCTCTACGCGCCCAAGAGGCTAAAGACTCCGGTTGAGATGATCCCCTTACCCATGAAAGTCGGACAGATGTTGGTGTTTTCTCTTGGTCTTTTACACGGCCAGGAAGTGAATAGGTCGAAGTACACCCGCATGAGCCTAGATGCACGGTTAGTGAATTCCTACGCGCCAATCCTGTGGGAGAGATCGCGGGCTAAGAACTACTACGAGCCGCTTTGTTCCTCGGTGGTTTCCCAGATCGCGAAGAAGTACGAGGCGGCTAAATGCCTAGAACGCTGATACAGGGCGGGACCAGCAGGCTCGGACAAGTGCTCGCGTATGCCTTCAAGGCGCGTGGCGATGAAACGGTAGTGCGGGGGCGGATGGGTCCTGAGTTAAGCCAGCCGTTTAATTACGCAGTGTTCTGTCAGCGTTATCGTGGAGAGCAATTCGGTGGCGAGTTCGATGCATCCGTGGACTTGACGCGCAGACTGCTAGACGGGATGCGCTGGGGCAAGGGCGATTGTTCGGCGGTGATCGTGTCGTCTGATTGTGTGGATCGCATATCGGCGACTAAGAACCTTGACTATTTGCTAGGCAAGGCCGCTGCGCGATATCTAGTACCGTGGTTTGCGAGGCACGGAAGAGTAAGGATCAACGCGGTTAGTCCTGCTTCGTTCACGGGCGATAGCGTGGTGGTGGACATGCAGGAAGTGGTGGAAGTCATCACCTTCCTCTGTTCTCCGGCCTCAAGAGGCATCAACGGGGAGAACATCATCGTAGATCGTGGGAAGCGATGGAAATAAGACCAATAACGAAGTGCAGGCTTTGTGAATCTCAGAATCTGGAGCAGCTTCTAAAGCTTGCGGACATCCCGCTTGCTGACGGCTACAGCAAAAGCCCGCGAGAGTCGAAGCTTTACCCGGATGAGTTGTGGCTATGTAGAGAATGCGGCCACGCCCAGATGGGCCACATGCTCAATCCCGAGATCATGTTCACGGATTATCACTTTCACTCGGGGGATTCGCCTGCGTTCGTAGAGCATCTGAAGCAGGAGGGAGACGACATCGTTAGGCGCTTCTCTCCCAAGTCTGTCTTAGAGATCGGGAGTAATGACGAGACGTTGTTAAGGCATCTGGCGAGAAATGTACGAATAGTGCAAGGGGTAGACCCTGCGAATGTCGGCGGCGCGCTCACTACACGAGCGTTCTTTACATCGCAATTCGCCGAAGACCTAAACAAGAAGTTCGACTGCGTAATAGCTAATCACGTCTTCGCCCATGCCGATGATCTGGTGGATATGGTCGAGGGGGTGAGGAAATGTCTCTCCCCTAATGGCGTGTTCGTCTTTGAGAATGCCTACGTGCTGGATCTGATTCGCGGCGCTTACTACGATCAGATTTACCACGAGCATCCGTCCTACCACTCGCTAAAGCCTCTGCGCAAGTTCTTCGCCTCTCATGGGATGGAGTTGTTCGATGTTGACCTGAACGGCTGCAAGGGCGGGTCAATACGTGGATTCGTCCAACACAAGAACGGCCCGCATAAGACGCTGAAGGCGAAACTGGCGGGCGTTTTATGGCGTGAGGAGGAATGGAACATACACAGACCAGATGCGTTCCAGTGCATTCCCAAGCGGATCAAGGCGCAGAAGAAAGCACTGCCTAGAGGCCGGCTGATCGGTTATGGGGCAGCGTCCTCATGCACGCCGGTGATTTACAACCTGGAGATTCAGGACAGGCTGGAGTGTCTTATAGATGACAACCCCCGGAAGCAGGGGCTTTACTCTCCAGGGGCGAACATTCCAGTCAAGGCTGAGATGAGCGGTCTTCCTTGCGTGATCCTCGCTTTGAGATATGCGGACGCGATCAAGGTGAAGCATCCTAACGCGATAAGGCTCCCCTGATGGGCATTCCTCCGTGGACGCTTGATCTGATGGCGAAGTATGGGGCCGGCAATGGACGAGTTTTGAGCGCCGGCTATCCAGATATTGTGGTGCCAATCGAGATGGCTGAAGAGATCGTAGGGAAGGAGGTAGTTGCCAAGGTAGCGAGGCGCGCGGATACAAAAGACCTGCAGCAGTGGCATCACGCCGACGATGTAAAGGAGTTCCTAGAGGCGGAGTCTTTATTCAAGGCGATGGGCTACGAGGGGATGGACGTATTGGACGTGAAGGCGTGGAGAGGGGGAGAGATCATCTGCGACCTGAACGAGCCGCTATCCGAAAGCTTGCACGGCAAATACTCAATGGTGATCGATCCCGGAACATCGGAGCACGTCTTCCATGTAGGGGTGAGCCTGATAAGCCTAGCGAGCTGCGTTTCTCAAGATGGAATCATCGTTCAGATTCTTCCTCTTACCGCATTCAACCACGGTCTGTACTGCGTCTCTCCCACGTTATTGCATAGTTTCTACGAAGAGAACGGTTTTCGTATCGAGTGGCTGTTTGCGGTGCAGCGATCAAAACCCCATGTACAGTCTAGCGTGTACAAGGTGCCAGCCCATAAGAGGTTCTTAAAGGCTCCGGAGGAAACCTACCTAGGGCTGGTGGCGCGGCGGGTTGAGATGAAAAAGGTGGGGCCGATTGTGCAACTCAAATACAAAAAGAAGATGAATGAGACTGACGGTAATCATTGAGCGCCAAGGCGTCCCGTACTGGACGCGGCTCATTCAGGAACTGCAGAACGCTGGCGTAACCCTAGACGAGATCGCGGCAGAGATAGGGATTTCTCTGCGCATGGTGTGCTACCTCAAGGCTACCAGTTGCGACCCCCGACATTCGGTTGGAGAGAAACTGAAAGAGCTGCACGCGCGCAAGGTTCCACATGAAACAGTGCAATCGCCTTCATAGCAATTAGCTTCATTTTCAAAAGCTGATTTCTCGCGCAGCATATGTGCGCGTGAAGCGGCAATCAAGCATGCTCGTGTGCGAGGTCTTGTAGCTTGCGCCTCGCGTTTTACGACTTCTCTACGAGTCCGTACTCGTGGGACTTCCTTTCCTTCCTGGTCTGCGCTCGGGCGGCCGGCGCTAATCACGTCGTTTTCGTTCCCGGAGAGCGTCAGTATCAAAAGCTGACCAAAGAGCAGCGGGACTACAGGCTGAAGCATCTTCTAATCCCGCTGTGTGAGGAATACACCCTTTGCGAGACCAGGGAACAAGCCAGGGAGCTATGTAAGGGAGAAGTTTTCCCTAACGGCTATACGGTCGAGAACGTGAAGGAACGCCACATGCTGGGCTATGTGGTGAGGCTCGGCGCGATGTATCCGCAGCCGGTGAAAAGAGGAGCCGAGATCCGGGTAAAGGACTGGCTGAGGGGTGAGCCCCCAGTGACCATCACGATCCGCGAATCACCTATCCGGCCGGAAAGAAACTCGAACATTCCAGCGTGGATCAAGGCGGCTGAGTGGATGGAGAAGAAGGGTCTCAACGTAGTTTTCATTCCAGACACCGAAGGCCAGGTTCAGGAGTTCGGCAAATTCCGGGTGTGCAAAGAGGCGGCTCGGGGCGTTAATTTCCGCATCGCACTGTATGACGCAGCGGCGCTAAATCTTGGGATAGCGAACGGCCCTCCGATGGCCTGTTTCTATTCCTACAGGCCGCTGCTCATGTTCAAGCCCCTGATCGAAGGTCATTGGGAATGCTCTGCCGATTATTGGGTTAAGCAGGGTATCCCCCCCGGAGTTCAGCCGCACTGGTTCACCAATGCTCAAAGAATCGTGTGGTTCCCCGATGAGGCGGAAGTCATCGTTCAGTACGTCCACAAGTGGGGGAAGGTCCAGGCCGGGAAAGAGCGGTGGGAAGACTTCCAATATCCGGTCTATCACTACCCGCCCAAGCCATCAAATGTGGCAGAGCTAAAGGCCGCGTGATGGCTGGCGTCAAAGGCATGCACGAACGGCTCAGTACCTCGCCGGCTTACGCGGAGAAGGTGAGGGCTCGTATCCGCGCCGGTGGAATTGCGAGACGCCTTGAAGATCATGTGATTGGTAAAGTGGAAATGACGGCCAGCCAAGTAACAGCCGCTCTCGGATTGCTCAAGAAAGTAGTGCCAGACTTGTCGCACCAAACCCTTGATGGATCAGTGGATGTGAACCACAGGCTGTTGATCAATGGTTGACATCGTTTATGACTACAAGCACGCGCCGACGATCAAGCGGTTTTCGCAGTCGGATAAGTTCATTCGCGGGCTGATGGGGCCGTTTGGGTCTGGGAAGTCAACGGGTTGCGTTATTGAGATCATCAAGCGAGCGGCTAGGCAAGCTGCTGGCCCTGATGGCAAGCGCAAGAGCAGATGGGCGGTGATCAGAAACACCTATCCCCAGCTAAGGGATACCACGATCAAGACCTTCCATGCGTGGGTCCCCCCGGTGTGGTTCGGGGATTGGAGGGCAGCGGACCACGACTACCTCGTCAACAAGCTAGCCCCTGATCTTGAGATTGAGATCCTGTTCCGAGCCCTTGATAGGCCGGAACACGTAGCTAACCTGCTCTCCCTCGATTTGACGGGGGCTTGGGTCAACGAGGCGCGAGAGATTCCGTGGACGATCATCCAGGCCCTGCAGGGCAGGGTGGGTCGTTACCCGGCGATGAAGGATGGCGGCCCTACTTGGTGGGGCGTGGTGATGGATACGAACCCACCGGATGATGATTCGTGGTGGTACGAGCTATTTGAAGTAAAGCGGCCGGAGAACGCCGAGATATTCAGGCAGCCGGCAGGCGACAGCGAGACTGCCGAGAACATCACCAATCTACCCAAGGGTTATTACAAAAATCTGCTGACGAACCTCGGGGCGAACGAGATCAAGGTTTATGTCAAGGGCGATTACGGCTATGTGCAGGATGGCAAGCCAGTATTCCCTGAGTACGTCGATAACGTTCATTGCTCCGAAGCCGAGCCGATCAAGAATGTCCCGATTCAAAGAGGGTGGGACTTCGGTCTTACACCAGCTTGCGAGTTCAGCCAGCTCATGCCTAATGGCCGCTGGATTACGTTCGATGAAATGTGCGCTGACTCGCTAGGTATCGATCGATTCTCGGACCAAGTGCTAACCCACTGCGTCAACAAATATTCGGGCTACAAGTTCGAGGATGTTGGCGATCCGTCAGGTAATGCCAAGGCCCAGACAGACGAAAGAACGTGCTTCGAGATCATGCGGGGTAAGGGCATCGAGATCGAAGGTGGAGAAGAGACGATCACCATGCGTCTTGAGGCCGTGAAGTGGGCGCTAAGGCAGTTAGTGGACGGTAAGCCGATGGTCGCTGTTCACCCGCGCTGCGTGAAGTTGAGAAAGGGCTACCAGGGCCGCTATAAATATAAGCGGATGCAGATGAAAGAGGAGCGTTACGCCGACGTTCCAGACAAGAACGAATACTCGCACCCGCACGATGCGAATCAGTACGTAGCTGCGAAGTTGTTCGGGGCGCGGATCAAAGCGGCTGGTGTGCAGCCAGAAGACAAGCCGGAACCGCGTGAGCGCTACAAGGTAGTTGGGCGGCGCAGGAGCTTCATGGCGGCATGAACGTATTCGAGCGCAGGTTTACGAGACCCGAGATCGAGCGACGCTATAAGAGCGACGTGTTATTTCGGGTAGCGGTGGACGTAGGGCATAAGCACGACCTTGAGAATTGGATGGTGTACGCGCTTCAACAATGCCTTGCCTACGTGCATCTGGAGAGCAGGACACCGCAGGAACAAGAGCATGAATTGCGGGGCGAGGCCGAGCAGATGGTGAAGTACGCACTCGGGGAGATCGGCAAGGTCTACAGCCTGCCGAGCCTGAATGGCTGAGCAGATGATGGGCCAGCACATGATGCCGGGCGGCTCCATGATGCAAGGGGAGATGCACGGCGAGAAACCGCAGGAGAAGCGGGCTCTAGGCCGGCACAAGACCGACGAAGATCTCGTGAAGTGGATTCACGAGCAGATGAAGATCGCCAAGTCGGATACGACTGACTGGCGAACCGATGCCGAAGAAGATTACGGCTTCTATGCGAGCGAGCAATGGAGCACCGAGGATCGAGCGGCGCTGGAGGAGCAGCAAAGACCAGTAATCACGTTCAACCGCGTTGCACGCACCATCAACGCCATCTCCGGCCTTGAAGTGCAGAACAGGCAGGAAGTTCGCTTTGTCCCCCGTGAAACAGACGACTCTCGTCTAGCTGAATACTACTCAGCGGTAGTGAAGTGGGCGCGGGATCAATGCGATGCCGAGGACGAAGACTCGGAAGCTTTTCAAGATGCGCTGATCTGTGGTCTCGGTGCGACTCAGACTCGTCTGGACTACGAAGAAGATCAAGAGGGGATGATCAAGGTAGATAGGTTCGATCCTCTTGAAGCTTTCTGGGATTGCTCGGCGAGAAAGCGAAACCTAACCGATCGAAAGTGGAATGCCAGGGTCAAGAAATACACGTCCGCCGATGATGTAAGGGCGACGTGGGCGAACTATGTTGGTGGGCAATCTTCAGGTGAGCAATACCTTGAGGATTACAGCAAGAAGGCGGAAAACGCCTCGCCCCCGCACTACACGGGAGAGGAAAGCTCTAGCGCTCCTAAGAAGCCCGTGGAGGTTATCTGCTTTAACTGGTACGAGCCGGAAACCGTTTACCGTGTCTTGGACGATGCCGGCGAGTTGGTGACGCTTTCGGAACTGAAGTACAGAAAACTCGCTGATCAGATCGAGGCCGCTCAACTCAGAGTCGTCAAGCAGAAAAAGCGCTGCTACTACATCGCCTACGTCGCAGGGAATGAATTGCTGGATGCCCAGAAGGCTCCGGTGCAAGACGGCTTCATGCTGAACTTCATCACCGGGCTAAGGGACAGGAACAACAACGCCTGGTTCGGTCTAGTCCGGTTGATGATCGACCCGCAAAGATGGGCGAACAAGTGGCTGTCTCAAATCCTGCACATCATGAACAGCAATTCCAAGGGTGGATTGCTGGCCGAGAAGGATGCCTTCGAGAATTCGAAGAAAGCGGAGAAGGAGTGGGCCGATCCAACAGCGATCACCTTCCTGAAGAACGGGGCTATCGCTCAAGGCAAAGTCCAGCAAAAGCAGATTGTTCAATTCCCCGCGGGCTTTGCTCAGTTGATGCAATACGCGGTAGAGGCGATTAGTGACACTCCGGGAGTTAACTCGGAGCTGCTGGGTCTTGCCGAGCGTGACCAGCCGGCCGTTCTTGAGGTAACGAGGAAACAGGCCGGCGTTGTAATGTTGGGCGTCTTCTTCGACTCCCTTAGACGCTACCGCAAGCAGCAGGGGCGGGTTTTAGCGACATTGGTTCGAGACTTCATCGCGGACGGGAGAAAGATCAGGATCATCGGGCAGGAAGGAAAACCCGAAGTTGTGGCGATCATGAGGGATGCGATGTCGTTTACCTATGACATCGTGGTAGATGACGCTCCAAACTCTCCAAGCATGAAGGATCGGACCTTTACGATTCTCCAGGCTCTTGTCCCGCAACTGCTACAGGCCGGCATTCCGATTCCACCTGAAATTCTCGATTATTCACCGCTACCCACAGGATTGGTCGAGAAGTGGAAGGCGATGCTCACCGAGCCAAATCCAGAGCAGGAGAAAGCGAAGCAGCTCGATTCCGCCGAGAAGGTTGCGGAGATCCAGAAGGATCAGACCCAGGCCGAGCTTAACAAGGCGAAGGCAGAACAGTTGGGAGCCGATGCGATCGGGAAAGTCGTTAAGGCTGAACAGGAAAAATTCGATACGTTTGCCAAGCAATATTGGCTCCAGAGAGGCGTGCCTCCGAAAATCCAATGAAGACAATCTTGCTGACTAGGGGCAAGGTGGCTGTCGTCGATGACGAGGATTATGAGCGAGTGTCTGCGTTCAAATGGTTCGCGATGAGCAGCCAGCGCGGGCCGTGGTATGCGCGCCGAGATGTGAAGAGGAGGGCTGTTCTTCTCCATCGCGTGATCATGAATGCTCCAGAGGGAGTTGAGGTAGACCACATCAACGGAGACGGTTTGGATTGCCGAAAAACTAACCTGAGGTTAGCTACACGCTCACAGAATCAGCATAACAAGACAAAGTACAAGCGGAACAAATCTGGATTCAAGGGAGTGTGTTGGCATAGGGCGAGCGATAGATGGTTAGCGCAGATCAGGGTTGACGCGAAGAACATCTATCTAGGAGTGTTCGCCACCCCAGAAGAAGCGGCCCGCGCCTACGACGTGGCAGCGCAGAAGCATCACGGTGAATTTTGCAGGGTAAACTTTTAGGAAGAACAAATGCCAGTAGAAGAGTTAAGTCCCGAGGAGAAAGAGTTTTTCAAGTCCGGTGGGGCCAAGGAGCCGCCTGCGGAGACCGTAGAGAAGCCAGAGCCCAAGGTAGAGGCGAAGGAAGAACCCAAGGTAGAGGCGAAAGCCGCGCCTGAAGGCTCTAAACCAGCCCCAGAGGGTGAAAAGAAGGAGGAGAAGCGTCCTCCCGAGGGATTTGTCCCTCATGGTGCATTCCACCAGGAAAGGGCGGAACGGAAACGCCTTGAGGGCGAAGCCGCCGAAATGCGCAAGCGCATGGAGGGCATGGAGTCGCGCTTTCAGCAGATTTTGGAGGCGTCCAAGCCCAAACCGCCGGCCAAGGACCAAGATCCTGTCGCCTACTTCGACTACGAGTTACAGAGCCTCAAGCCCAAGCTCGAAGACCTGGAGAAGCTGAAGACCGAGCTATCCCACAAGGACCGGCTCGCCAAAGAGCAGCAAGAGTTCATGAACACCTATGTTATGGCGGCGCAGCAATTTAGCCAGACGCAAAAGGACTTCGACCAGGCTTACCAGTATCTGGCGAGGTCGAGGGTGGAGGAGTTGATGGAGGTCGGCTATGACCTTCCTAGCGCTCATCAACTGTCAATTCAGGACGAACAGCGGATCGTCGCCAAAGCCTTTCAGGACGGGGTGAACCCTGCCGAGCGGATGTATGCACTCGCCAAGAAGCGCGGCTATCAGTTGCAAGCTCCTCCGGGTGAAAAATCCGCTGCCGAGCAGAAACTAGATGTGATCGATAAGGGTCAAAAGTCAGCGCCGGAGTTTTCTCCTGCGTCTGGCGGGAAACCAAAACTGACACTCGCCGCCATTGCTGACATGAGCGACGAAGATTTCGCAAAGCTCGATTGGGAGCGCACAGTAGGTAAGTTAGCAGCGTAATCCGGCCCGCGTAAGCGGCCGGGGCTGATCACCTAATGATCTTCGGGGCCACTCCGAGAAGTTGGCAATTTCGTTCGCGCGTCGATAAGCGCTTCGTATGCACTACGAGACCGTGCAAAGAGCGAACTTGTTCAACTTTTTAGGAGTGACTTGTGGCTACATCTGCATGGGCTGTAAACAGCCCCGAAGCAGTCAAGCTCTGGTCGCGCAAGCTCTTTCACGAAATCATCGCTGGAGGCTTTTTAGGTAAGTTCGTCGGGACTGGAAGCAATTCTCTTTTCCAGTACAAGAACGAGACCAATAAGAGCGAAGGCGATCGCATTCGGGTAACTCTCCGCAGGCTGCTTACAGGAACGGGGCAGCAGGGGGACGGGACGCTCGAAGGCAACGAGGAAGCGCTTGCGACCTTCACGGATGATGTCTTTATCAACCAACTGCGCCATGCGGTGCGGTCGGCTGGGAAGATGTCCGAGCAACGGGTTCCGTTCTCGGTTCGTGAAGAGGCTAGAGCTGGACTGCAAGACTGGTGGACGGAGAGGACTGAAACCTCTGCCGCCAACCAACTGACCGGCAACACCGGCCAAGCCGACACCCGCTATACCGGCAACCAAGCGACTCTCGCGCCTACCTCTGCTTCATCGGTGACGCGCATCATCGTTGGCGGCGGTCATGGGGGTGAAGGCTCGCTTTCCAACAGCACCTCGCACGCGATTCAACTGACGGACTTCGATAGGGCAGTTGCGTACTCGAAATCTCAGAGGCCGCGCATCCGCCCGATCAAGGTCAACGGGAAGAATCGCTTTGTGACCTTCCTGCATCCGTACCAGATTTATCGGATGCGGCAGGACACCGCGACGGCGGGCAACTACTTCGACCTCACGCAATCGATGATCGAGGGCGGAAAGATCGAAGACAACCCGCTTCTGACCGGTATGGAGTTCACCTACAACGGCTGCATCGTCCACGAGTGGGATTACCTGCCCACGATCGCCGGGACGCCAGCGGCCGGTGCAGCGGCGGACTACCGCAGGGGTGTGTTCTGTGGCGCGCAGTGCTTGCTATTCGGCACTGGCCAGGACGGTGGCCCGCAGAAGATGAGTTGGGTTGAGGACTACTTTGACTACGAGAACCAGCTCGGCGTAGCAGCCGGGATGATTTTCGGGATGAAGAAGACTCAGTTCGACTCGATCGACTTCGGGACGATTGTTCTTTCCGGCTACGCGCCGACACCGTAAAGGAGATGACAAATGGCTGTTAAAACTCTCACTTCTACGGCTGGCATCGCGGCGGTTCCGCGTCTTCATCACCAAGGCGAAGTCGTTGTCTGGGCGGATTACAGCGGGCAGGGGTCTCTTTCCTTGTCCGACGTAATCCTGATGGTGAAGGTCCCGGATCAGGTGGACATCACCGACGGAGCCTTGATCGGAAGCTACGGCACCGCGGCCGGCAACACCTTCAAGCTCGGGGTGGATGCCGACGATGCGGCGATCATCACCGCTGGTACGTCGTTCAGCAACACGGCGATTCTTCTGAGGGCAAATGCAGCGACTCTGCCCTTCAGGGTTTCGCTGTCTTCGACTGCCGACATTCAGCGCGGTTACACGTGGGCGAAGATCACCGCTGTCGTGGTCCAGCCCATCGGCTCGGCATCGGTCTCAATGTCGATGTCGGTGATGCTGAAGTACGTGGCGGCCGGAAACATTCGGCCTGGAAGGCTGTAAAGAGAAATCCGGGGAGCTAACAACTCCCCGGTTTTCAACAACAAGAATGCAGACGATAAGAGACGTACTCATACAAGCGGACACGGCTTTCAAAGATGGAAAGCTGGAAGACGCTGTGAATCTCTACGAGTTCGTGCTTTGCAGAAATCCATCGCACGACTATGCGTTGTATTGCCTCGGCTCCGTTCTTCTTCGCTTGGGAAGAGAGGGAGTCGGGATGGCGCTGCTGCAAAGGTCAATAGAGGAAAACCCGAAGAGACCCGAAGCCCTGCACAACCTTGGAATAGGTCTGAGGAACCAAGGCCACGATGAAGCGGCGGTGAAGGTCTACGAAATGGCTTTGGAGCAGCAAAGCAAGAACGTGGAGACGATCTCTAATCTCGCTGGCTGCTTCATTAATCGCGGAGTTCCAGAAAAGTGCGTCGAGTGGGCGGATAAGGGGCTTGCCATAAATCCGAATCATCACTCCTGCAAGTACCACAAGGCACTTGCCTACCTTGAACTGGGAAAGCTTGAGGAGGGATTCAGGCTCTACGAGCACAGAAAGCACATCGGCGAATGGAGTCCTAGAGTCTATAAGCATCCGTATTGGGATGGGAAGCCTGTTGAGTGGTTACTGATTCACGGCGAGCAGGGAGTCGGGGATGAAATCCTTTTCATGTCGTGGCTTCCGAAGATCAGGCATCTCGCAAAGAACATCGCCATAGAGGCGACCCCGAGACTAGTAAAGCTTTTCGAGCGCACGTTTAACTGTCCGGTG
>DASTOD010000659.1:0-5677 GCA_035762645.1 Binatia bacterium
CCACCCCGGCAAAGAGCGCGACAACTAGGACGATAAGAAAAATAAACCTGCCCAACCTGAAGAGGATCAACCGTGAAGATTCGGCTCTCTCGGCCATGAATTGCCGATAATGGCGGCGTAACCAGAACAGGGCCAAAATCGCCGCGAGGGTTTCAGCCACGATTATCGCCTGGCCGATGATTTGTATTCCCGCAAACGCCTGGCGCAGGATATCGATGGCGAAAAGAACACAGAACCCATAAATCGCAAACGCAACCGAGTGACTGACGATGGGTCGCACCAGGCGTATCATCGGCGCGAGCGCGACAATCATCAGCGATTGCCGGACCGTGTTAGGTGTCTGGAAAAACGGTGAAGTGACCAAAACCAAGACGGCCGCCAACGCCGCTGCGTAGGGGCGCTCGAAGACCGAGAGCGCCGCCGATACAGGGACGCTGGATTTATTCCATCCATCGACCTTGCGCCGCGCTGCGGTAAAAATAAGCGCTAACACAACCAAGAGCGTGGTATGCAACGCGACGCCCTGGCGCGGCTCGCCAAAGTATTTGGCGAGATCTGACCACTGCGCGATACCGACCTTCCGCACGTGCTCGGGCAGCGCATTGAGCGCGTCAGCCCACAATTCGAACTTCCAGATCGGCGGGGAGTCGGGCACGAAAATACCCGCGACAGCCTTGTGCTGGTGCTGCCCGATTTGCGCCAGCGCCGTGCCGCACTTGGTTACCTCTTGAGCGAGGCGGCTCTGCAAGTCCAACACAGCGGAGCGCTCGGTTTGGAGTTTCGCCTGCGCGCCCGCCATAGCCGTCAGTGTGGCGTCAATCTGTTGCAGGATTGGATCCGGCGCCTTCGATGCCAGCGCTGAGTCGCGAGTGTTGTTCCAGGTTTTTTGTAATTCGGCCAGTTGGTTTAATCCATCCTGCAGCTTGGTCGCCTGTCTGGTGAGCGCGCTCAACCAACCCGTCGTCTCCAACTGGGTACGCTGCCACTGCTGCTGCAGCGTCTGCAGCGTCTCCAGGGTCGGTTCCGCTTCCAGGGTCGCTGTCGTCGCGGCGCTCTGCGCGTCTAACTTATCGCTCAGATCGGGAAGCGACTTGGCGATGCTTTCAATTTGCGTGCTCGGCGCGGCGGCCGCCGTCAGAGTGCCAAGCAAGTTGGAAACTTCGGTGGCGCGCGCCGCGATGTCCGCCAGCGGGATTTCTGCAGGCGGTGCCCGCCGGGGGAGGTCAGCCGGAGCAGGCTTAGGCACAGCGGCAGGTTTTTCCTCCGCCGCAATCGACAGACCGGATGTGAGAGAACAAAGCAAGAGAAGCGCAACGATGCACTGGAACCGCAACCATTGCCGCGGGAGGTTATGATCTGCCGAAAGCGCAACCATTTCTGTTAATTCCCGGAAAAACCGAGCTTCGCATATCGAAGCGCTCAGCGCATCGTATCCTGCCTGAAATGGCTTCTTGGTTTCAGGTGCCAGGTGTCAATTCTCAGTGTGGTTTCAGGTTTCGGGTGCAGGTGTTAGGGCGAGAAAGAATCATCGGTGATCAGTTATCACGACCGAAACCTGAGCGCTGAAACCTGGAAACCATTTTTGAGATCCTGAAACCTGAACACCGAAACCTTCTTCTTTACCACCCTACGGAAACCTGAACACTGACACCTTTCTTCCTTTCACTGACCACCGATCACTGATTACAATTCCTTCCTCATCATTTCCCTGCCGGTGTGTACCAGATCGGCGAAGTGTAGGCGCGCTCCTGCGTCGTCATCGGGACTTCCTTCGGCGCCTTGACGTTGAAATACTTTGCGTCGTACGCGGTCCACCGCGGCGTCGGAATTTCGATCACGCGCGCGTAATAGAAGGCGCGGAGCTTCGGATCAAAGTCCGGGTCTCTCCAGACGGTGATCAGCTCCGGGGCGCCGATGGTGTTCGTCCAGGTGGCATTGGCCACGTCAACAGTGTTGCCGACGGCGGAAAGCTTGCCGCTTTTGGGGTCCGGCTTGCGGTTGCCACCCCACACCACATCATAGATTTTCTCGTGCACTTGTCCCTTGGCATCGAGCCAGCCTTTGACGATCTGGATGCGATCGAGGTTGGCGCCGATGGGGTCTTTCAGTGCGGCAATGAGGAACGTCGGCACCTTGCCGGCGGGAGCATCCGTGAGATCGCCGCCCATGGGCACGCCTTTGGTATAGCCGGTGCTCGCCGGCAAACGGCTGCGCGCATCCCTTGCCTCGAAGTCCCAGCCGCCGAAAAAGCGCACCACCATGCGCGGACCCGTGGTGGCGTAGGTCTCGCGCCGCTTCATTGCGTCGAAGATCGCTTCGCGGGTGTTCTCCGTAGCCCAGACCGCCGCGTAACCGCTAGAGGTCATCTCCCAGCCCATGATGACAGCGCCGCTGGGTGCTTTAATAAAAGGGTGCGCGATGCGCTCGGCATTCGGTTCATGGGCCGAGGTCTTGCCGAAGAAATTGTCCTCCTCTACAGCGGCCAGGCCGGTGTGTGCGTCGGTGCTGCCGATCAGACCGAACTTGTAGGGATTGACACCCAGTTCCCGCTCCATCTTGAGGCCGTTCTTGAGCGCCGAGCGGGCGTACTCGAACTCGAACATCTCAGGTTTTTTAGGTTCGCTCAGATCGAGGTTGCCCTTGTCCCAACGTTCGAAGTTGGCGAACTCATCGTTGGGCGAAAGAAACGGGTGGGTCTCGCCGTCGCCCTTGATCTGTGTCACTTCGTAGAGCGGCTCCCAACGCATCCGGTTCTCGGCGTATGCACGATCGATCTGCTTGCCGGTAAACGATTCGATAATCGGGAACATGCGGCCGTTCGACAGATTGCCGTTGTGGGCAATCGCGAGCAATTCGCTGCCGGTCTTCTGTTCGGTGTCGGCCATCCACTTCCACAGATCGCGCGGATTGTCGCTGCCAAACGGCTTCATGGTAACGAACGGCTCGATCAGACTCGCCTTCGCGCCGTTCTCACGAAAGATGACGTTACGGTGCAGGTTGTTGCCGCCGGTATTGGAGGTCCACTCGAAGCCGATGAACGAGGTGAATCGTCCCGGATCGTTCGCCTCGTCGGCCGCCTTGATCGTTTCCCTCCAGGCGGATCGGTAGGCGGCCGTGCCGGGAACCGGCAGAATGGCTTTGGAAATCGTTCCCTTGCCGAAGTTGACGATGATTTCAACTGCCGCCTCGGCGCCTTTTCCGGAGCGGACCATTTCGTGCCACCTGCGGCCCTGCGGGTCAGCCATGATTTTTGGATCTCCACTGAAAATCATTGGGAAAAAGCCAAAGCCATCCGAGTGGTCGGCGACGACGAGAAAGTCAAGGGGCCGGGAAAGCTTAGCGCGCTGGCCGCTGGACGCGGTAATCTCCTCCCCCTTGGCAAAACGATACGCTTCTCTAGGACCGAGGCGGGCTCCAAACGCCCCCGCGTCCATCGAGAACGACGTGTGCAAGTGTGTGTCCCCGAAAAGCGGCCGGGTTGGAAAATTGCGTCCAGCGTAGGGCGAGTAAGCCGGCTTGGAAGGAAACGACTTTGCGGCGGTTTCCTTATCGGGCGCGCTGAGACCCGGGGCGCTCGCCTGACCGGCAACCAAGGATGGCACAGCAATACTGGCAGCGCCCACGGCGGCAATCTTTATGAACTCGCGCCGTTTGATTCCATTCCGCGAGTCAAGGGGTGTTTTCTTCTTCGACATGACCGTTCCTTTCCTGAAATGGTTTCTAGTTTCAGGTGTCGGTGTGCGGGATTCAGGTGTCAGGTTTCGGGTGTCAGGACTGAAACCTGAACTCTGAAACCTGAAACCTTAGTTCACTAATCACTGACCACCGATGACTGATTACTGACGACTGACCACTGATCACTGACAACTGATGACCCCGTCACTTCCCCGCGGGCCCTTCGACTTGGCTCAGGACAGGCGTGTACCAGATCGGCGAAGTGTACGCGCGCTCTTGTGTAGTCATCGGCACTTCCTTCGGCATCTTAATGTTGAATCGCTTGGCGTCGTACGCTGTCCAGCGCGGCGTCGGGATTTCAATCACGCGGGCGTAGTAAAACGCGCGCTGCTTTGGATTGAACTCCGGGTCTTTCCACACAGTGATCAGCTCGGGCGTTCCAATGGTGTTCGTCCATATCGCGCTTTCTACGTCCACCGTGTTGCCAACCGGCGGGAGCTTACCGGTCTTGGGGTCTGGCTTGCGGTTGCCGCCCCACACGACGTCATAGACTTTCTCTTGCACCTCACCCTTGGCATCGAGCCAGCCCTTCACGATCTGGATGCGGTCGAGGTTGGCGCCGATAGGGTCTTTGAGCGCGCCGACGAGGAAGGTAGGTGATTTGCCCGCGGGCGCATCGCGAAGGTCGCCGCCCATCGGCACACCCTTGGTGTAGCCGGCGATCGCCGGGTTGCGCGTCAACACGTCTTTGGCGTCAAAGTCCCAGCCGCCGAAGAACCGCACCATCATCCGCGGCCCCGTGGTCGCGTAGACTTCCTTACGCTTCATAGCATCCCAGATCGCTTCGCGTGTGTTCTCGGTGGCCCACACGCCAACGTAGCCGGATGCGGCCACTTCCCAGCCCATGACTGATTTGTCACCGAGTTTGAACATGAGATGTTCGTAACGTTTCGGGTTCGGTTCGTACGCTGTCACCTTGCCGAAATAGTTCTCCTCTTCGACAGCCGAAATGGAGGTGTGTGAGTCGGTGCTGCCGATCAGTCCGAACTTGAACGGATTCACCCCAAGTTGTTGTTCGAGCTTGAGACCGTTTTTGAGCGCCGCGCGCGCGTATTCGGATTGGAACCACGAATTCTGATGCGGCTTGGTAGCGCCAAGATTAAACTTGTCCCAGGCTTCGTAGCCGGCAAATTCGTCGCGCGGTGATAGGAAAGGGTGCGATTCGCTGTCGCCCTTTTGTTGAGTAACTTCGAAGAGCGGTTCCCAGCGGGCGCGCGCTTCGCCATATCTGCGCGTGAGCGGATTGCCCACAAAGTCCACCAGAGCAAACATCCGGCCGCCGCTTACGTTGCCATTGTGGGGAATTGCCAGCGCACGGCCGCCGGTTTTTTCCTCGTAACCAGCCAGTACCTTCCATAGATCTTCGACATTCTCGCTCTCAATAGCTGAGAATGGCAGCGTTTGACTGGCCTTCTCTGAGTTGTCGCGAAAGACGACGACACGGTGCAGGTTGTCTCCGCCTGGCATCGAGGTCCACTCGTAGCCGATGAATGCGGTAAATTTCCCCGGCTCGTTAAATTTATCAGCCGTTTTGATATATGGCTCCCAGACGGAACGAATGAACGCGGGGTTTTTGAACTCCGCCGGCAATTTGCTTTTGTCACTGAGGCCGTCAATCAACTCCAGGGCCGCTTTGACGGCGCTTTCGCCGCCCTCCTTGATCAGGTCGTACCAACGCTTGATCGTCGGATTGGCCATCAACGTCGGGTTAGCTCTCACAACCTCGACCATGCTGCCAAAAGCCTCGGCGTGATCGCTGACAACGAGGAAATCGAGCGGTCGGGAAAGCTGCGCGCGTTGGCCGGTGGCCGTGGTGACTTCCTCACCGCGTGCAAAGCGATAGGACGCTTCCGGCCCGAGCGTCGCGCCGATGGCCCCCGCATCTAGCGAAATCGAGGTATGCAGATGCGTATCCCCCCAGACCACCCGAGTGGGGAAATTC
>DASTOD010000660.1:0-7286 GCA_035762645.1 Binatia bacterium
TCCGGGTGGCCGGGAGCCAATGAACGCAATCCGACCGGGGTGATAAGCCGACGAAAAATATTTTCCAAAACCGGTTTCCACCTCGCCGTCTCGAGAATCGGGTGCGGCAGAGAAAGCGCCAGCAGCTGATTGGGACGGCAAGCCGCGTCGTTGGCTCCACCCTCTCCGTCAACGACATCGTAAAGATAGCCTTCGGCGCCGTACCAGAACCGCTCGTTGAATGCTTGTCGCGCTCGATCTGCATGCGCCTTTAGCTGCAGCGCTCGCTCCCGCTCGTTTTCTTCATTCAACCATTGCTCTAAAAGCCTCAGCGCGTTGTACCACAGCGCGTTTATCTCTACGGCTTTACCCCGCCGCGGCGTGACGACCCAATCGTCCACCTTGGCATCCATCCAGGTCAGCTGATAGGCTTCTTGCCCCTGGCGCAGCAGCCCGTCCGCGGGATCCACGCCGATCCCAAACAAGGTTCCTTTCAGATGGTGATCGATGATATCGATCAGCCGCGGCAGCAGTAGCTTGAGCGTCCAGCGGTCCTGGGTAGCCTGCAGATAGCGGTCGATCGCATGAAAAAACCACAGCGTTGCGTCGGCAGTGTGATACAAACCCTCCCGGCTGTGCTCGGGAAAGAGATTCGGAATCAAGCCGTGACGAATGGTGTTGGCAAAGGTGCGTAAGATCCAACTGGCTTCCAGGAATCGCTGGGTCGTCAGCGTCAGTCCCTCCAAACTCACCATGGTGTCCCGTCCCCAGTCGGTGAACCAGTGATAACCGGCGATCACCGTGCGCATTTCGTCGCCGGAAGCGTACGCGCGGGTCGTGTCGACCAATCTTCCGGCCGGCGTCGCGATGAATTGATCGGCCGCCAGAACCAGTTCAGCCGCCACTCCGGAGCGGGCCTTCGGGTGCGCCGACACCACCAGACGATCCCGGCGCTCGCGCTCGGCATTCCAAGCGGCCGGCGGCGATAGCGCGCGCACGACGTCCCAAGATTCCGTTGAAGCCACCAAGGTAATTTCGTCCGCGGCAGAACACTTGATGTGAAAGGAGCCCGGGGTCCAGAGATCTCCGACGGCGTCGTAGCCGCGCTGCTCTTCGAGCGGGTAAAGGACCCTTTCAATTTTTCTTCTTTCCACGACAAATTCGCCCCGGCCGTAGAGAAGCAGCCGGAGCGGCGGCAGCGTTGCCGTGGAAATCTCATACTGGTCTTCCAGCACCGTGAGCACATATGGCTCGTCCGGCGGCGAGCTGACAGGCGCCTCATGCCCGCGAAATTGGATTAGCGGGCGAAGCTTCAGCTCGACTTCGCCGGAGGTCGCGACCAAGCGGTAGGTGACATGGACCGTGTTCTGGCGATAGGGAAGGTGAACACGTTTTTCCAGTATCATGTGATCCAACTGATAGCGCCAGATCGGTAATCCCATCTCGAGCCGGAATTCGAGCAGAGAAACAGACTCGGCACTGCCGTGACCCGGATTGAAAGCCGCGACACGACCGTCGGGAAAGTGCAGCTCCTCGACAAGGCCGCTCAACATCAGCATTCGTCCTAGAGGCGCCGCCAGGGCGGCGATCAAAAGACCATGATGCCGGCGCGTCACCGGTCCCAAAACGGTTCCGGAGGCATAGCCGCCCAGACCGTTCGTCACCAGCCACTCGGCGTCCAAGCCAAGGTCGGAGCCGGCGGCCCGAGCCAGCCGGCCCACGGTGATTTTCCGAACAATCGTATTCATTGAACAACGGCTTCGAGGACGAAGGCGCCTTTACCCGGAATGAGCCAACTCTCGACATTTTCGGACGGTGACGCGCCCGATCCGCCATAACGCGGATCTTCACTCGACCATATCAGCCGCCAGCGCGTGTTTGCCGGTGGAGCCAGCAGCGGCTCGGGTACCGGGCTCAAGTCGGCGTCTATACCCAAATTGACCAACAACAACCGATCGTCGCCGCCATCGAAGAATCTCAACACGAATAGTTGATCGCCGAGCACGGCGCCATCGATGCCGCCGCGCGGCTGGGAGCCAAAGACGGGATCGTCGCGGCGAAGCCTTAGAAGATCGCGGTGGAGATTATAAGACTCGGGGTGCTGCTCCCGTTCGGAAAAATCGAGCCGGCAGGCTTCGAACGTTTCAGGATCGATCGGGTCGGGCAGGTGCGAGCGCATCTCCGCCGACGCGAGACTCCGAAATTGTCTGAGAAATTCGAATCGTCCTTTTTTCACACTCGCGGCCAATTCTGGAGGATGATCGGCAAAAAACGTAAATGGGTTGCTAGCGGCAAACTCCTGACCTTGAAACAGCATCGGTGTCTGAGGCGACAAAAGCAACAGTGCCGTCATCGCTCGATAAGCGCCCGGATGGCTCAGTTGGTGCAGCCGCCGGCCAAGACCTAGGTTGGCGATCTGATCATGATTTTCCAAATAGTTGATAAAAGCCGCCGGCCTCAAGCCGTACGTCGAGGTGCCGCGGCGCTGCTGCTGCCAGCGATAGTATTGGCCCTGATAAAGAAAGCCCCATTTCGCCGCCGAAACGAATTCCTGAGCGGTCCCGCGATAATCCGAATAATAGGCCTCTTGCCGCCCCGTGAGAGCGACCACGGCAGAATGATGAAAGTCATCGTTCCATAACGCGTCCATGCCATAGCCGCCTTCTCTGCCAGAGCGGATGAGCTTGGCATCCTGCGGCTCATTCTCCGCTATTATAAGGATGGAGCGGCCGCCGGCCGCCAGACGGGCGCGTTCGGTAACCTCCGCCAGGATATGACGCTCGGAAGCGTCGTAAACGTTCTGTGTGGCATCCAAGCGAAGGCCGTCCAGATGGAATTCTGCGATCCAGTAACCCGCGTTGGCGATGAAAAACTCACGCACGGGAGCTGAGTTGGGTCCGTCGAAATTAAACGGCTCCCCCCAGTCGGTAGAGTAGCGGTCGGTAAAATAATCCGGCGAAAACTCTTTTAAATAATTCCCGACCGGTCCGGCGTGATTGTAGACGACATCGAGGACCACGCCTAGTCCAAGGCCATGCGCCCGATCGACGAACGAACGAAAATCATCCGGCGTCCCGTAAAGCCGGGTCGGCGCGAAAAAATCCACCCCGTCATAGCCCCACCCATAACGGCCGCTGAAGTCATGAACCGGCATAAGTTCCAAAACCGTGATGCCCAGCTCTTTTAAGTTCTGGAGCTGCTCGCTTGCGGCCTGCCACGTGCCTTCCCGGGTGAAGGTGCCGATGTGCATCTCGTAAATGATCTGGCCCTCACGATCCGCTCCACGCCATTCGGCATCGCGCCAATCAAACGCGCCCGGGTCGATGATCATGGAAGGACCGAGAGGTCCTTCGGGCTGATAGCGCGAGGCCGGATCGGGCAGCCACTCGTCGCGCCCATTCAAACGAAAACGGTACAGATCGCCCGCGCTCGCCGTGGGAGCCACGCCGGAGAAATAACCGTTGCCTTCGTTCCGCAGCTCAACAGCTTTCCGCTCGGCGCTTTCAATCATGGCAGCTACATTATTGGAGCCGGGCGACCAGACTCGAAAGTGAACGCCACCGGTGGGTAAAACCTCGGCGCCGACCGGTAACCGACGAAACGAGAACTGATCAGACTTTTGAAAATCGGCTTTCATCGTCATCAATTGGCTCCGAAACCCCAGGCGACGGGTAGGGCGGGCTAACGGGCAGCGCCATACAGTGACTCCAGTCTGGCCCTGCCTTTTGGCGCGAGTACGGGCGCCCAAATATCTCCGAGCCTTTTAATGCGCTCGCGCACGTTGTCCAGCCGAAAGTCTTCGATACGGACGCCCTGGCCGAGCTCTTTCCACATGATCGGAGTCGAAACCGGGGCCTTAGGCTGCGGCCTTACTGAGTAAACCGACGCCAGCGTTCGTCCCCAGGCATTTTGATTGTAGTCGACCAGCACGCGCTTGCGCGGTCTTTTGGCAATTCGGTATTCGGCCGTAATCAGATCGGAGCGCATGGCTGCCAAGCTCATGGCCAACTGCTTGGCAAATCTCCACACCTCTTTTTGGCTCGGTCCGCGAACGATCGGCACATAAATATGGAAGCCTTTCGAGCCGCTGGTCTTTATGAATGACGGCAGTTTGAGCTCGGTCAATGCGTCGTGCACCACCGAGGCGGTCTCCACCATCTGTTCCCAGGTGGCACCTTCAACCGGATCGAGGTCGAAGTGTAGATAGTCGGGACGATTAACATCGTCGCAGCGGGCATACCAGGGATTCAGGTCTATGCAGCCCAGATTGATTACCCACAGCAGCGACTGCAGATCCCGGATCACCGGAAAATCAATGATGTTGCCTGACGCGTGTTCGATGGCGCAGGTCTGGATCCAGTCGGGCCGCGGCGAAGGCGCGCGCTTCATGAAAAAAAAATCGCCGGCCGCGCCGTTCGGATAGCGCTTCATAACCATGGCGCGGCCCACGAGGTGGGGAAGCAAAACCGGGGCGAGGTCCATGTAAAACTGGAGCAAATCACCTTTGGTGATGCCGGGACCGGCCCAGAAAATTTTTCGCAGGTTGGTCAGGCGAACGGTTTTGCCGCCGACCTGAAGCTCCACTGCGTCACGGTCCTGCGGCAAGCGCGGTGCAACTCGCTCTAATTTCCCCGTGGCTTGAGGTTTTTTTACTGACCGCTTCGGTGCCGGGCGCGCCGGTGAAGGTTTGTTTCGCATGATTGCAGGCCTTCAATTTGTACTGAGTGAGAGCAAAGCTTATACCATCTATCCATACTCTAATCCGTCTGACAGCTCCGAACAGCGCCTCCTCACTTGGATCATGTCCCATTGCTGCCACAAACGGCTGCGGTAACCGATGGCCCGCGCCGGCCATGTTGCCTTGGTTGTATGGCACATTTATTGCGGTCATCAAAAGGGAAAATGGACCCCACCGAAAACAATAAATCTTTAAAGATCTATTTGCCATTGGTTCGCTGCGGCGAAGTTCGATTCATTCTCGACGCGCTGGAGGTTTTGGAAGAGGTTTATACCGCCCTGCTTCAATGGCACAAGCTTGTCGCCGCCGCCGAACAAAACGCTAGGACCGAAGACGGTATTCACTACCGCGGCGCGCCGCGTTACGAATTGGCGGGCAACTTTCAAGTCGCCGACGATGAAGCCCTGTGCCTAGCGCGCGTCGAGGTCACGGCGCCGGCGTACGTCGAAATCGTCGGCGGCGCCAACCCTCTCGAATCTTTGCGAAACTATCTTTCTCGCGAGCGAATCGATTGGGATCGGCACAAACAAGAGCCGGAGGAGGATCGTCGTCTAGCGCTCGAACAGCAGCGCACCGGTGCGGTGCGGGACGAAGTAGAGCTCCTGCGGGGACTTAATTACCCCGAAGTTCAAATCAGGGAGGCGCTTTCTAAATACGTCTTCGCTCCTTTTGATCATCTCGATCGATTCCGCGGCCTCGCGCTTTACGAAGAGGAAAGATGGCGCCAGGACTCAGACATCGGAGCTGAAACCGGTGGTTAATTTGCGGAGCGTGACAAAAAACCGGCCTCGGCGGGGTAAGCCGGCTCAAACGCGGACATTCAAATTGGCGATTCGCTTGAGCGCCGATGCCAAGCGGGACTTGGAAGAGCTTCGAGTGAGATCTCTCGACAAAGACGGCAGAAAGCCGACACCTTCACAGATCGTAGAACGCCTTATCGAAACCGCTCTGCGCAACGAAACCGTTCCCTATCCGGTTCCATAAAGGCTGTCTCAGTTTCGAGAGCGGCTGGCCGGAGTTCTTTGCACATCTGTGACAGAAGTCGGCTCCACGCACGCAAAACAGCAGTGACTCTGCTGGCATGTTCCTTGCGCGTGCGTAAAAAATTATTGTCGAACAGAACGACAACGGACTACAGACAACGGATCATTAGCTGATTGCTGAAAATGGTTCGGAATGCTTCGAGAACTCAGCATCAACGGAAGATCAACATATCGACTCCCTTCCGTTTGTCCTGAGCCCCGTCGAAGGATTCCGAGAGGTTTTTCAGCGACCTGCTAGTCCGTGTCTGGTAGTCGGTCGTCTCCTTTCGGGAGGTTCAATCATGGATACCCCAATTCTTCTTGCTATCATCGCGATCCTTATTATTGTGATTGCGGCCGGAGCTTGGTATTTCACACGGCAACTCTCAACCAAGCGGCTGAAAGATCAATTCGGTCCGGAGTATGACCGGACCGTCGAGCGCCTGCGCAGCCGCGACGTTGCGGAAAAGGAGCTGCGCGAACGAGAGCAGCGGGTGACGCGGTTTAGAATCGTGCCTCTGCCGCCGGATGAGTCGCGTCATTTTAAAAACCAATGGAGCGCGGTGCAGGCGCGCTTTGTCGATGATCCAAACGACGCGGTCGAGGAAGCCAACGATCTCATCCAGGAGGTGATGAGAAAACGAGGTTACCCGATCACTGATTTTGAACAGGCCGCGGCCGATCTATCGGTGGAACATCCCCGAGTCGTCGAGAATTACCGCGCCGCTTGCGCTATCGCTGAGCGCAACCAACGCGGCGCCGCCGACACCGAAGAGCTGCGTCAAGCTTTCGTTTACTATCGAGTTCTGTTCGACGACCTGTTGGACGGCAAAGCGCCGGCCGAAGCCACGAGGGAGCACCGCTTTGGAAAGACCGCAAACAGATCCGGCTTCAACAAATCAACTAAGGGAGGACTGCGAGCATGAACGAGACTGAGGAGAGAAAATTGACCACAGAAGACGTGGCCGTTGGATCGCGCGGCAAAGGCACCGAAGGGATTGCCCATCCACCGCGAGAGAAAAACGTTCAAGTCGGCGATGCCTCGGCGACTGAGCAAGCGGAGCTGAGCCCGCTCTTTTCGGGAAAGGAGGAGCAGGATTTCCGGGGACGGTGGAAGGACATCCAGACGGGCTTCGTGGACGAGCCGCGCCGCTGTGTGGAGCAGGCCGACGAACTCGTAGCCCAATTGATGCAGCGCCTCGCGGAAAGTTTTTCGCAGCAGAGAAGCAATCTTGAGACGCAATGGGAAAAATCAGACGAGGTTTCGACCGAAGATTTGCGACTGGCACTGAGGCGCTACCGCTCGTTCTTTGACCGGCTGTTGTCGATCTGAATCGCAGAAAAGGGGTCAGGAGTCCTTCCCGAAAGGCTCCCTGACCCCTTGCATTTCGAGCGTAAGCTCCTAGGCGGCTTTTTTCTTCGCCTCGGTTTTCAGTTGTTGCTCGAGAATGGCCATGACCGCGGCCTCTTCCGGCTTCAACGCGCTCAGCGACTCGGCCATCTCACGCTCCGCCCGCTGAGCGAGAATCTGCAGCAGCGAGCCATCT
>DASTOD010000661.1:0-2192 GCA_035762645.1 Binatia bacterium
CGCACATCTGCCATCCATCTCTTGCAAACGACAATCTGTCCGGAGTCGCGCTGAGCACTTTCCTGGCCAGAGCTATTGCGTCTGGTCCGAGAAGATATTCGTACCGTTTTCTTTTTATTCCCGGGACGATCGGCTCCATTACTTGGCTGAGCCGCAATGAGGCGGATGTCGCCAAAATTAAACACGGCCTGGTACTGGCGTGCGTCGGTGACGGCGGACAGATCAGTTACAAGCGGAGCCGGCGAGGCGATGCCGAGATCGATCGAGCCGTCATTCAGGCTTTGAAAGAGTCCGGTGATCCTTACGAAGTCGTTCCCTTCTCTCCCTATGGTTACGACGAGAGGCAGTTCTGCTCGCCGGGATTCAATCTGCCCGTTGGTTGCTTTAGGAGGACGCCGCATGCAAAGTTTCCTGAATACCACACGTCGGCAGACAATTTGAACTTTATCAAACCGGATGCCTTGGCAGATTCGCTAAATAAGTGCAAATCGGCAATCGACATTTTGGAGCAAAATCGTTTTTATACAAACCAGAATCCCAAATGCGAGCCCCAACTCGGCAAGCGGGGACTTTACCAGGCTATAGGTGGAGAATCGTATGAGCGCGCTAACGAGATGGCGATGCTTTGGACGTTAAATCTTTCGGACGGCGGTCATTGTCTGCTTGACATAGCGGAAAAAGCGGACCTTCCGTTCGTTACGATCAAGAACGCAGTCGACGCGCTCTTGGCTCATGGGTTGTTGAAGCAATGTCAGAACAAAGCAGTAGACGCGATCACGACGAATTTTCAGGCCAAGTTGCGGTCGTAAGTGGAGGCGGTAGCGGCATTGGCAGGGCGGCGGCATTGGCGCTCGCCTCGAGAGGGGCGGCTCTTTACCTGCTGGGCCGCGATTCTGAGCGGCTTCAAAAAGTTAGAGAAGAGGTGGGCGCAAATGGGAAGCTTACGCGATGCTACCCCATTGATTTAACCCGAGATAGTGACGTCGAGGAATTACAACAGCGGGTACGGAACGATTTCGGCGCTGTTGATATCCTTATTCACAGCGCCGGTATTATCTCTTTGGGAGGGGTGGGGTCAGCGCCTATTGCCGACTTTGACCGGCAATACCGCACCAACGTAAGAGCAGTGTACTTGCTGACTCAGACCATGCTACCGCTGCTTAAAGAGCGCCGGGGTCAAATCGTATTCTTCAATTCCACGGCGGGTCTAACGGCTAACGCAAATGCAGCCCAGTATTCCGCTGCTAAACACGCCATAAAGGCTATTGCCGACAGCTTGCGCGAAGAGGTTAATCCGGCTGGATTACGAGTCCTCACTGTTTATATCGGGCGCACCGCAACGCCAATGCAGGAGACCGTCCACTCAATCGAGGGAAAAACATACCGCCCGGAACGGCTACTGCAACCCGAGGACGTGACCTCGGTCGTACTTAACGCTCTAAGCTTACCTAGAACCGCAGAGGTTACTGAAATCACCATCCGACCTCTAACCAAGCCGCTGTGAGTCGCTATGAGCGAAGTGATCGGCCTCATTCCAGCCGCGGGTCGGGCCAAACGGATCTCGCCTTTACCTTGTAGCAAGGAATTGTACCCTGTCGGTTTTTGGCGTTCTCCGAGCGAAAAAGAAGGTCGTCCCAAAGTCGTTTGCCACTACTTGCTGGAGAAGATGCGCGCCGCGGGAATCGCCAAAGCTTATATCGTACTGCGTCAAGGGAAATGGGATATCCCCGCCTACCTGCAAGACGGCGAAATAGCCGGCATGCAACTTGCCTATCTCATGATGAGGCTGCCATTCGGCGTCCCTTATAGTCTGGACCAAGCCTACCCGTTTGTGCGAGATGCGATCATTGCCTTTGGGTTTCCCGATATTCTTTTCCAATCGGATGACGCGTTTATCGAGCTGTTAGCCAAAAAAGTAGCGAGTAATGCCGACATCATGTTGGGACTTTTTCCTGCTGATTCGCCTCAAGACGTGGACATGGTTGATCTTCATGAGAATGGTCGAGTGAGACAAATTGTTATTAAGCCTCGGCAGACGCAGTTACGGTTCACCTGGGGCATCGCTGTCTGGAATCCTACTTTCACAGAATTCATGCATAACCAGCTAGCTACTCTCAAGGAATCAATGGCGGCCAAGCCAGAGTTATCTATGGGCCACGTTATCGAAGCCGCGGTTTCAAGTGATTTAAAGG
>DASTOD010000662.1:0-4968 GCA_035762645.1 Binatia bacterium
GCGGGCGTATAGCCATCGGGCTTCGTTACCGGCTGTTTCTTGCGCGGATCCGGCTCGTGGAAGTCCGTTTCCAGCAATCGGACGAGCGGCGCATCCAAGCCGTCAAGCCACATCATGGTCTCGCCCCCGTGGTTCTCATGGTCATGCCAAGTCCAGCTCGGGGTGGTAACGAAATCGCCTTCGGCGATTTCGAAGGACTCGCCCTCGACGATCAATCGGGTGCCGCGGCCTTTCACGATGAATCGGATCGCGCCCGCCATGTGCCGGTGGGACAAGGCTTCCTCGCCGGGCTTGAGCATTTGAAGATTCAAAACCAGCGTTCGCGAGGTGCCGTTTTTAAGAGACGGATTCCAAAACTGGATAACCCGGCGAAAGGAGATATCGAGTCCGACGACCTCACCGGCCTTCTCCATCGCGGCGAAAAGGTCTTTGCCTTTCCACATGCAGGGCTCGTACGATGCCACCGGCTCGCGATACACATCTCCCTGTTGATTTTGCCAATAACCTTTAAAATTTTTGCTCTGGAGTTCTTCTTCGAAGGCTCGTAATAGCTCAGACATAAGAGGCCCTCCCACGTCGCTTGTAGCCCATTTTTGACCAAAGTTGCAAGTTTCGGAAATAGCAGGACGCGATGCTTGTTGAGAAGCGATTGACCCTCACCCTGTCCCTCTCCCGCAAGCGGGCGAGGGAATCTGCGATCCGAAATTTCGTATCCGAGATGCCCGCAAGGGCTACAGTTCGATCGGCTTGACCGTGATCATGTTGGTGGTGCCGGGCTGATGCAGCGGCAACCCGGCGGTGATGGCGACAAGATCGCCGGCTTTTACGAGGCCGAGCCCGAGAGCTTTTTTTTGCGCGATGCGCAGCATCTTGTCGGTGCTTTGAAAACCGGGGACCGCTACGGGACAGACGCCCCAGACGAGACAGAGGGTTTTGACCGTCTGCGGCTCCGGGCTGATCGCGATGATCGGTTGCGTCGGCCGGTAGCGCGCAATCATACGCGCCGTGCTGCCTGAGGAGGTTGGAATGAGGAAAGCCTTCACGTGCAAATCGCGCGCTAGTGAAACCGCCGCCAGGCTGATCGCTTCGGGCACGGTTTTTTTGAGTCCGGCAAATTGGTAACGAGGCTCGAGAATGCTCTCGGTCTCCTCGGCGACTTTTGCCATGATTTTTACCGCCTCGACCGGATAATCACCGGCAGCGGACTCCTCCGACAGCATGAGCGCGTCGGTGCCGTCCAGGATCGCGTTGGCGATGTCCGCGACTTCGGCTCGGGTGGGGCGCGGGTTTTGCACCATGGACCTCAGCATCTGGGTTGCCGTGATGACGGGCTTGCCCAGATGATTGGCTTTGCGGATCATCATTTTTTGCATCGCGGGAATCCGCTCCAGAGCGATTTCCAGTCCGAGATCTCCGCGCGCGACCATGATGCCGTCCACTTTTTCCAGTATGGCGTCAATCTGGTCGAGGCCCTCGTGTTTTTCAATTTTGGCGATGATGGGAATCGAGGCGCCGCGTCTTTTCATTTCTTGCCGCGCGTAAACGATATCGTCGGCGCTGCGGACAAAAGAGAGGGCGATGAGATCAATTTTTTGTTCGACGCCGAAAGCAAGATCCTGCTTGTCACGATCCGTGAGCGAGCGGAGATTAAGGCTGGTTCGGGGAAAATGAATTCCTTTGTGGGAGCCCAGAATGCCGCCGACGATGATCCTGCAAACGACATCATGCGGGCCGACTTTGACCGCCTCGAGCTCGATTTCACCGTCACCCAGCAGGATGGGATCTCCTTTCCTAAGGGGTTTGGCAAAGTTGGGATAATTGACCGAGACCATTTCGCTGTTGCCGATAATGTCGCGGGTGGTCAGGGTAAACATCTTTCTTGATTGCAATCGCACGCGATCGCCTTCGACGGCGCCGACCCGGATCTTCGGCCCCGGCAGATCTTGCAAGATCGCCACTGGTTTATCGAGTTTGCGCGCGATCTGACGGATACTGCGGATCACTCGTCCGTGAAATTCATAATCCCCGTGGCTGAAATTCAAGCGAGCGACATCCATGCCGGCGCGGATAAGGTCGGTGAGAACTTTTTCAGAATCGCTGGCCGGACCGATGGTGCAGACGATTTTTGTCCTGCGCATTTTTTCTAATCTACACAACTCTGGTCGAGAATCAATGAATGAGCCGGCCTATCCGTCACCGCAGTGCGGGGGTTTGCGGCGAACTGGGCTGGAGCCCTGGTTAATGTCCAGCGCCAGCGCGCTTTAAACGAGGATCGAGAATGTCCCGCAGGGCATCGCCGAGGAGATTGATGCCGAGGACCGTGATGAAGATGCAGAGGCCGGGAAAGAGCGGCAGCCACCACGCGGTGCTGATGTAGATGCGCGCATCGGCGAGCATGGTGCCCCAGGTGGGAATTTCGGGCGGCACGCCGACGCCGAGAAAGCTCAAGCTTGCTTCCGCAATGATGGATGAAGCCATTGCGAAAGTTCCGATGACGAGCGACGTTTGGATGAGATTCGGAATAATGTGACGCAGGATGATCTGAGTTTTGTTCGCGCCCAGGCACTGGGCCGCCACGACGAATTCTCTCTCGCGCAAGGATAAAGCTTGGCCGCGAACCACTCGACAATAGGGGATCCATCGTTGCGCGACCAGGGCCAGGATCAAGTTGAACAGACCCTGCCCCAGAAAGGCCATGATCGTGATGCCCAGCAGCAGCGGGGGAAAGGCCCACACCACCTCGACGAGTTTTTGGATGACGAAATCGACCTTGCCGCCGAAATAGCCTGAGATCGAGCCGAGGCTGACGCCGATCAGACCTGAAACAAAGACCACCGCGAAGGCGACGAGAAGAGAGACGCGCGCGCCGTGAATCACGCGGCTGAAGATGTCACGTCCAAGATTGTCGGTGCCGAGGACGTGAGCCGCTCCGACTCCCTGCGGTTGCTTGAGCATCGCGGTGAGCTCCTGCTTGTTGGGATCGAACGGCGCCAGCACCGGACCGAAAATTCCGAGCACGATAAATCCCAGCACGATCAAGCCACCCGTGCACCCTTTGACATGCAGCCACGGGCGCAGCCGCACCAGGCGATCCGGGCGGGGATCAGTAACGGATTCGAGGGTCAAGGACTGCATAGAGCCCGTCGATAACCAGGTTAATGATAACGAAAGCCACGGTATAGGTCATGACCAATCCTGTCACCAGGGGGTAATCGCGGGAGTTGAGCGCGGTGATCAGCAAACTGCCGCTGCCGGGCCATGCAAAGACCGTCTCGACAATGATGGAGCCGCTCAGCAAGGTGCCGAGTTCGAGCCCAACGACGGTAATCACCGGAATCAGCGCATTGCTGGTGACATGGCGCCAGATAACGTTTCTTTCCGCCAATCCCTTGGCGCGGGCGGTCACCACGTATTCCTCGTTCATGACCTCGAGCACCGCGGAACGCGTCACGCGCATGAGAATACCTAACATGTTGACGCCGAGGGCCAGGGCCGGCATGAAAATATGCGTGAGCGCGTCCCGGGCGGCTTGCCAGTTTTTTTGCATGACGCTGTCGAGGAGGTAAAAACCTGTGATTTCAGGTCCGGCGACTCCGTAGGTGCTGCGACCCGACGTCGGAAGAATGTTCAAGATTCCGGCAAGGACAAGAATCAGCATGATCGCGAGCCAGAAGCTCGGCATGCTGATGCCAAAGAGGCCGAAGGTGGTACCGAGATTATCCAACCACGAATTGGGTTTCGACCCGGCCCACACGCCCAACGGTATGGCCAGGAACGTTGCGATTATGATCGAAAATATCGCCAGTTCAACCGTGGCCGGCAACCGGGTCTTGATGACGTCAATGACCGGATCCCCATATTTAAACGACTTGCCAAACTCGCCGCTGGCGGCAGACGCGACGAATCTCACGTACTGCACATGGAGCGGGCGATCCAGTCCCCAGTGCGCTTTGGCCTTGGCGACTTCGGCGGCGTTGGTCTCCTCGCCTAAAAGCAGCAGTGTCGGATCTCCGGGCGCGGCATGAATCAACAAGAAGACGATCAGGCTGATGAGCAACAGAACGGGTATCGTTCCAAGCGCCCGTTGCGCCAGATAGGTCGTCATTTCAAATCGCCCTTGTCGCAGAGATCAGAAGTCAGAGGTCAGAGATCAGCAAAACCAAAGTTCAAAAATCCGGCCGTCAGCGGCGCCTGGTCTTTCCGACTTCTGACCTCCGTCACTTCGGTCCTATTTGCCTACTTTCATATCGACGGCAAAGATGCGGGCGTCCGGCAACGGCTTGTAATCCACACGCTTGTTTAGACCCCAGAGCAGCTTGTGCCGCCACATGAAACAAGCGGGCGCTTCTTCGTTGAGAATGCTCATGGCCTGAGACAGGTATTGCCTGCGTTTTTTGGGGTCGAACTCGGCCTGTTCTTTGTCCAGAAGCTCGTCGAGTTTTGGGTTCGAGTAACCGATTCGAGGAGTTTCGCCGGTGTGAAAATATTGATGCAATGCGGCGCTCGGGTCCTGAACCGAACCCCGGCCCATATAATAAAAAGGCACGGTCCCCTTCTGGACATTCGCCCACAACGTCGGCCATTCAGGAGTCAACAACCGGGCACGGAAGCCGGAGGCGTTGAGCATCGGAATCATCGCTTCGGTGAGTTGTTTGTCGAGGGTGTAGCGCCCCACCGGAGTTTGCAATTCGACATCGACGCCGTTTGGATAACCGGCCTGAGCTAACAGTTTTTTTGACTTCTCCGGATCATAATTCATCTTCGGCTTTAGATTTGGGTCGTAGCCATATTGACCCGGACCAATGGGTCCATCCAGGCGGCTGGCAAAGCCTTCGAGGAGAGTGCTGATGATCTGGTCGCGGTTAATGGCGTGGCACACCGCTTGCCGCACCTCTTTTTTGTCGAAAGGTGGCTTGGGTTTCATCGCCAAGAACATGATCTCGACGGAATCGACACTGGCGATGCCCA
>DASTOD010000663.1:0-2276 GCA_035762645.1 Binatia bacterium
TTCAGGTGGATCTTCGCATTCTTCCGCGGCGTTCTTACGGATCGGCGCTGCATTACTTTACGGGCTCGAAGGCCCACAACGTAGCGGTTCGCACGCTCGGAGTTGAACGCGGCCTGCGCATCAGCGAATACGGAGTCTTCCGCGTGCCGAAGGGAAAGAAGGCTGAGGAGGTCGGGGTCGAAGAAGGCGAGCGCATCGGCGGCGCCAGGGAAGAAGACGTCTTCCGAGCGGTCAGTTTGGATTGGGTCCCACCGGAGTTGCGGGAAGATCGCGGCGAGATCGAAGCCGCACAAAAGCACAAGCTCCCCGATTTGATCATGCTCGAAGATATCCGGGGCGATCTCCACATGCATAGCAAGTGGACCGATGGGAACAGCACGATTCTGGAGATGGTGCGCGCCTGCAAAGAGCGCGGCTATCAATACTGCGCGATCACGGACCACAGCAAGGCGGTTCGAGTAGCCGGCGGCCTTAGCGCCGAGGACTTCAAAAACCAACGCGAAGAAATCGAGCAGGCTCGGCAGAAAGTCCGCGGCATAAGGGTTTTCACCGGCTGCGAGGTCGACATTCTACCGGACGGATCGCTCGATCTGCCGGACGATATTCTCGAGCAGCTCGACGTGGTCGTCGCCGCCGTTCATGCGAAAATGGATATGCCTCAAACTGAAATGACCAAACGAGTCCTCAGGGGCCTCGCCCACCCAGCCGTGACCCTCTTGGCCCATCCTACCGGACGGCTGATCAACCAGCGCGAGCCCTTCGCCATCGATCTCCAGGAGATCTTTCATGCTGCAAAAGAACACCACGTGGCCGTCGAGCTAAACGCCCAGCCCGACCGCCTCGATCTGAACGACCTCCATCTATTTCGAGCCACAAACATCGGCGTGCAGATCGCGATCAACACCGATGCCCACAATGTCGAGCAACTGCGCTTCATCAAGTACGGCATCGATCAGGCCCGCCGCGGCTGGCTGGAAAAACGCCATCTACTAAACGCGATGACGTGCCCACAGTTCGAGTTATGGCTCAAGCAGCGCCGGCAAGGTTCGACAAGGTGGCTGCGCTTTAGTCAGATTGAAAAGGAACAACCGAGAGATTCGCTCAGCGGGATGCGGGCTCGAGACCTTGAAGATCGGGGGCCGAGGCAAAACGATTGAACCATCTCTGATCCACGCGTTAGACTGAAGCCATGAATATCTTGACAGGTTGCAAGGCTCCGAGATTACGGGGTGAGCCCTTCCAAGCGCGGTTGCCGGGTCACAAAAGCTCGCGACGGGAGAGAAGCGGTGGGTACGGAACCTGACTCCTTGCCAACTTTCGTTCAAGCCATGATGCGTGCGGACTTCTATCCGCACCGGCCTGACTCAGTAGAGCTTCGGCAATCTCACATTTCGTACGTCCTTTTGGCCGGAGATTACGTTTACAAAGTCAAGAAACCGGTCCGTTTCGCATTTCTCGATTATTCTACGCTGGAGAAGCGGCGGCACTTTTGCCACGAAGAAATCCGGCTTAACCGCCGGCTTGCTCCGGCAGTTTATCTGGATGTTGTTGCCATCGTGCGAGAGGGCGAACGGCTTTTTTTGAGGGAACCGGCTCGGGGAGGAGAACCAATCGTCGAATATGCCGTGAAGATGCGGCGTCTTCCTGAGGAGTATTTCCTCGACCGACTGATCAAGCAAGGAAAGGCTCGAAAGGAAGACTTCGATCGGATCGCGGCGAAGCTGGCGGATTTTTGCGCCGCTGCGGCAACCGATAAAGCTCCGCTTTACGGATCTCCTGAGGTGATTCGTCGCAATCTAGAACACAACGTAAACGAGCTCGAACCCTTCATTGGGGAGACTCTTACGCTGAAAGAGTTTAGAGCCATTCGGGATTACACCGATAATTTTGTGGACCAGCACCGCGATCTGCTGGAGATGAGAGTTCGAGCGGGTCGGGTGCGAGAGTTGCACGGCGATCTGCGGGCGGAACACATCTGCCTTAAAGATGATCCGGTGATCTTTGATTGCATCGAGTTCAACGAGGAGTTTCGTTACTGCGACGCCGCTTCAGAAATTGCGTTTCTTTCCATGGACTTGGACTATCTCGGAATCCCTTTGCTTTCGGAGCATTTCGTCGCGTCTTTTCAGAACCTCACCCAAGATCCCGATCTGTCACGCCTTTTGCCCCTTTACAAAGTTTATCGAGCCTGCGTGCGGGGAAAAGTTGAAAGCCTGAAAAGCCGGGAGAGCGAGGTGCCGGCGGAGGAGCGCGAGGAAGCCCGGAGCCGGGCGCGA
>DASTOD010000664.1:0-20207 GCA_035762645.1 Binatia bacterium
GGGCCATGGGGATCAAGGTGATGTGCGGCACGGACTGTGGCAATTATTCCTGGATGCCCTACGGCAAGATGCACGCCAAAGAGCCCGAGATTTTGGTTCGCTATGGCGGCTACACGCCGCTCGAAGCGATCACCGCCTGCACGAAGGAAAATGCCTTTGCGGTGGGATTGGAAAACCAAGTGGGCGTGCTGGAAGCCGGAAAGCTCGCAGACGTTATCGTTCTAAAGAAAAACCCGGCGGCGGATATCCGCGTCTTGCAGGACTCTGCCAATCTCGCGGTGGTCATCAAAGATGGCAAGAAAGTGAAGCTGGACGATCAGGGATCCGAGGAGACTCTGCTCACATTCCGAGAGGCGGTGGGGTAGATGCAGGTGATGAATTCCAGGGCGACATTTCTTACGCCGGTTGCGGTAACGAACGCCCCGGCGGGATAATCGGTCATCTACCCATCAGCCTACCGGCCAGTTCGAGGAGGAGCATATCGTTGCCGCGCGCGGCGATGAGTGACACCCGAGCGGGCAGCCGTCGAGCTGCGCCAGTGGCAGCGACACTTGCGGCAGCCGTGCCAAGCCGGCAATGCACAGGATCGGCAGCCTCGGGCGCGCAGGTCGTCGAGCACTTTTGGCGGTGAGTTCCGGAGGAGCGCGATGCCGGGCGCGGACGGCAGCGCGAGCACAGTTCTTTTGTCAAGCATTTCCGCCATGCGGCGCGCGACTTCCTCGCGCCGCGTCCTGGCGAGGTGGATATCCTGGGGACCCACCGTCGCCGCCCAGGCAAAGCGTTCCTTGACCCCCGGGCCGAGCGCAGGCTTTTCCCGAGTAATCCACTCACCGTGGCAAGCCCACGCTTCCGCGCCTTGCAGGAAGCGGAAATAATCCACCCATCGCGTGAGCGGCGCATCACCCACCGTCACAGGCTCGGGAATCCCGACCCGCGCTGCGATCTTCTCGAGCGCGGACCGGAGCGCATGGGCAACCGTTTCTCCGGCGACTTCCAACGCGTCCTGGGCGATCGGTAATCGCGCGGGAGGCGCGGCGGGCGCATCGTCATCGTCGCAGAGCAGGGCACGCCCCACGCGTTCGAAGACCTCGGCGTCGCCGGCAAACCAGCCGCAGGTATCGAAGCTCGGCGCAAGCGGGCACACGCCATCGGGGGGGATGCGCCCGTACGTGGGTCGCATGCCGAGGATACCGCAGAAGCTCGCCGGCAGGCGCACCGAACCGCCGGTGTCGCTGCCGATGGCGAAGTCCACCACGCCGGTCGCGACAGCAGAAGCCGAGCCGCTGGACGAGCCACCGGGAACACGCCCCGGCGCGTTCACGTTCACCGGCGCGCCGTAGTGCGCATTCTCGCCCGTTAGGCTCCAGGTTAATTCGTCGGTCTGGGTCTTGCCGACGAGATGCGCGCCCGCGTCGAGCAACCGCTGAACGACCGGCGCCGTGCGCGCCGCGGGCCCATGAGTGCGCAGCCAGTCGGGGCTGCCGAAGCCGGTCCTGTAGTCCGCGACGTCGTAGATGTCCTTGACCGCGAACGTGAGCCCCGCGAGCGGCCCGTGCGACGCACCCTTCATCTCGACATGGGTATCGCGGCAGAACGCTCCGAGCGGGTTGTTAGCGACGATCTGGTTCACAGAATTATGGAGCCAGCAATCGAAGAATTTACGCAACAGCTACCGTTCAGCCCGCCATCGAGGGCCACAAGCGGCTGCCGGAGAGGCAAACGGGCCAGCCCTCTTTCGTTTTGGCTGGACAGTATCCAATAACGGGCTGTTGGTCAAAACCATCGGAGTGGCAGGTAGCAGCACCGGAGAGAATCTAGTATAGAGATTTTGAGAGCAGGTGGCTCGCGGGGATCCGTGAGCCGTTGGTTCGCGCGCTTGGCAAAAGGGGAAAGTTATGATCGATCACGCTGACGCATTCAGCGCCACGATCGACGCAAGGGTGAGCGACATCCTTGACCGCTGCACCCGCTGCGGGAAATGCGTCGAGGTCTGCCCGACCGCGACGCCGGCCGGCATCGATACCAGCGAGCCCGCCGCGATCGTCGGCGACGTGCTGGATATCCTCCGCGGCGGGGGTGATCCGGCAAGCCGCGGCGCCCGTTGGGCAAACGCATGCACCGGCTCCGGCCGCTGCATCTCTGCCTGTGATGATGGCATCAACCCGCGTTTCATGCTGGCGGCGACTCGACTCAGACTCAATGAGCGGCGGCAAGCGGACGAACGGCGCGCCACCGGTCGAGCCGGGTTTAAAAAAATGTCCACGGCCGTGAAGGTCCTCTCGCGTCTCCAGCTCCCCGCCGACCTGCTTGCCGGACTCACGCGCGCGGCGGAAGCCGATTCCGAACCCGCGCCAGACATCGTCATGTATTTCGGTTGCAACGTTCTTAAGACCCCCCACATCGCGCTGTTGTGCCTCGAAGTCCTGGCGCGTCTCGACACGCGCTACAGAGTTTTTGCCGGCCCGGCCTATTGTTGCGGTGTCATTCAGTACCGCGCCGGCGACGCCAAGACTTCCGGGAGAATCGGCGGCAATACGGTGGCCGGATTCGCCGGCACGGGCGCTCCACGCGTGCTCACCTGGTGCCCAACTTGCAACATCCAACTAGGCGAGATTGTAATGCCGCGCTCCGACGCAAGCTTCGATCTCGAGCACGTCGTGCCGTACATCGCCGCGCGGATCGAACGGCTCCGCCCCCATTTCGTCCATTCGATCAACAAGCGCATTGCGCTGCACGAGCATCCGGGGGTAGCCGGTGTGACTGAAGGCGCCATCAAAATTCTCACGGCGATTCCGGGGTTAGAACTGGTTGATCTTGAACAACCGCGGGTCGGCTACATGTGCAACTCGCTCGCGCCCGTGCCGGCGTACAAGCGCGAACTGCACGCCCGCGAGCTCGACGCCGCGGCCGCCGCCGAGGTCGACTATCTCGTGGGAATCTACCACGCCTGTCATCGCGAACTATGCGCCCACGAAACCACTTCGCCATTCAAGATTGTCAACTTTCTTGAACTGGTCGGCGAGGCGATGGGCGTCGAGAAAACCGATCTTTTCAAGCAGTGGAAAATGATGCAGGACGTCGATCGCGTTCTGGCGGAAGTCGCCAAACAGGCGACGACGGCCGGGCTGGATCTGGAAAGCGTGCGCGAAGTACTGCTTGCCCATATGCTGGGCGAGCAGCCCCTGCCGGTAGATTTCCGTGACGCGCCGGTGATGGAACCTGAGGATCCGCCGCTGCGCGTTATCTCGGAGTAAGGTTAGCAATACGCAAAAGACAACCGCGTTAACTGTGGGCCTACCACCGACGCCGGTAATAGTCGCCGCGGTCGTCGTAGCGACTGTCACGCCGATCTTCACGCCGCCTTTCGTAAGCCCTGCCATCGCGAAAACCATCACGGTAAGAGCCGGAGGCGTTGCTGTAGTCGCTGTAGTCATCAGACGCCAGCTCGTGGCAGCCACCGATCAAGCCGGTTAGGACGACCAGTAGAGAAACGACCAGAACGTTTTTTGCCTTCATCCGTACCCTCCTTCTTAAGTTAGACGGATGACCGGTTAAGAACGCAACAAACGAGACAAAAATCCCCGCGCTTTCCACGACTCGCCCCTTAGTTGTCGTATGTCTACTACCAATGAAGTCCTTAGTAATTGTTTCAGGGATGATGCACCCGCTTTGAACCTTCAAAGCACGTTACGAGCGCGCCGGCAGCCGAAAAACGAAAAGAAAAGTAACCCTTCTTGTAATTCGCGATTGAAAGTGATCGGCTGAAGTCCTCAGATCTCATTTCAGGAGGACCCCACCATGCCTGCAAAAATCACCCGACTAGACGCACGGCGCGATCATGAAGCCATCGAGTGGGCGAAAGAGTTACGCGAGACCGAGACCTGGTTTCACAGCGAGAGGTTCGGCCACATTACGCGTCTGCACACTCCCTTCGAAGTCGTATCGCTTCGCGGAAGCCTGCAGGAGGATTATACGATCGTCCGAGAATCAGCCAGCAAGATGCACGATTATCTGCAGCGGCTTTTCGTCGAAAAGAAACAGGAGACGACTTACGGCCCATACTCGCCGACGGGTGCGGTGCGCGCGGTGATGGAAGGCATCAAGGTTCTTTATCTCGGGGGCTGGGCGACTTCCGCCAAGGGATCGGAATCCGAGGACCCGGGCGCAGACCTCGCCAACTATGCGTTGGACCGCGTCCCCAAGGAATGCGGCGCGTGGGTGCGGGCCTTGTTGCATCAAGATGAGGTGCAACGGTCCAACCGGATCCGGATGACGTCCTTACAACGGAAGAAAACGCCGGCCATCGAGTTCAACCCGCCCATGATCATTCCCGATGGGGATACGGGACACGGGGGCGAGCATCATATTCGTAATCTGGTCAAGAAATTTGTCGAGAACAGGATCGGCGCAATTCATATCGAAGACCAACGTGCAGGATGCAAGGTCTGTGGACATCAAGGACAAAAGGTTCTTGTTTCTACGGCCGAAATAATCTCGCGTCTGAATACAGCGCGTCTGCAGTTTGACATCATGAAAGTGCCGGGGGTGATTGTTGCCAGAACCGATGCTCACGATGCGACGAATATCGATACCCTGGATGACGAGCGGGATCATCCGTTCGTTTATGGGGCCACCCATCCTCACATCGTTCCGTTCAAAAACGTCAATCTCGCAGTGATTAGAAAATTCTATGAGGCGGGATTCAGGGAGATCAATGGACACCTGCTTCACAGGATCTCGGAAGAGGCGTATAAGACCGCGGGCGAATGGCTGAAACAAGAACGCTTAACCAAGCGGATTGCCGAAGGCATCGAGAAGATCAATAAGGAACTGGCGACTTTGAAACGGCTACGCCAGCAGGCCCGCCACCAACGAACCGGTCAACGCGAATTTCGCGAAGAACTGGCGGCCCTTGAGATCATGATCAAAAAAGTCACCGAAGAGACGGTGGATAGCGTGCTCGCGGGAGTCCGTCAGGTTTGGGCGGAAAAAGCCGGGCTCAAGACCTATGCCGATGCCGTTGCCGAAGTCATGGAAACGCGGCAGCAGAACACGACGAAGCCGTCGATGTCGATCGAACGGTGGAAGAAATTTGCCAAGGACGTATCGCATGAGGAAGCGCGAGCGCGGGCAAAGTCCATGGACATCGATATTTTTTGGGATTGGGATTTGCCGAGAACGCCGGATGGTTTCTATCAGATTACCGGCGGGCGGGAAATGGCGATTGGTCGCGGGTTGGCCATGGCGCCTTTCGCCGACCTGGTGTGGCGTGAGACCGCTAAACCGGACTTGGAAGACGACAAAGACTGGGCCGAAGCCATTCACGCGGTATTCCCGCACAAGATGCTGGCCTACAATCTCTCGCCGTCTTGGAACTGGGATGCCTGGGGATTCACCGATGACCAGATCCGAAGCTATGCCGTTGAGTTGGGCAAGATGGGCTATGTTTATAACTTTATCACCTACGGCGGCCACCAAACCGAGGCCCTGATGAACGGCCGCTTGGCGCGGGCGCTACGGGAAGAAGGCGTGCTGGGTTTCGTCAGATTGATTCAGCGCGCGCTCCGGTTAGCCAATGATCCAGCACAGTATCCTCAGACGTTTGTCGGTGGTGGTTGGGCGGACCGGTTTCGGCGCGCTGCTAGAGGGCCGTCGCTGACGACTACTTCCATGGGCGGAAAATCAACCGAGACACAGCACAGAAAGGCGGTTGAAGTGCCGACAAGCGTGCTCGAACGTTGGCTTCGCCTGTGGGGGCAGCACTGGACCAGCCAAGGCCTTTACACCGGCGGCGATCTCAGCGTCGAGCTGAAAGAGAGATGGGCCGGTTCCGAAGAGATGATGCTCAATGTTTTCGACGAAGCCCGTGACAAAATAGCCGAGATCACGTTTCGAGTCGATAAGGACCGGGCGGGCCGGAAATTTCTCGCGGTCAAAGACCAGAACACGGTCAAAAAATACCGTTCCCGGCGTCTGATGAGCCTGATGCACTTTTTCCTTCTGCATCGATACAAGACGGATCTCGTGCACTACTTAACCCCGACGGACGACAATCGGCTTTCCGTGCGGCGCATGATCTACAACGGAGTGTTCCGAGAGGCCCGGACCGACGATCCGAATGTTATCGCCATCGAAGTCGATACCGCTCGCGCCCAGAAGATCTTTGCCAACGATGAATCGATCAAGCGGTTTATCTCTCGACAGTTAAGACCGCCGGAGACTCGTTCAACCGGCCGCGCGATCAAGCCTGCGGTAGCATAACGCGCGGTCCACCGATCCTCTCCGCCGTTGGCTTCAATGGCGCCATGGTAAAACGGCCAAGAAGCCGTTGGTTCCAGCGGTTCAAAAGCGTTCCAACCGTTCAAGACGATCAATAGCGGGCATTAGGCATGAGGCACAAGGAAACAGGCGAGAGCTAATCTTTCCAGACGTTCCAGATTTCCGCATCACGTCGTGGGGCGAGGCGTGCAGGATGGAGTTTCTGAGATCACAAAGGAGGTTGCCGTGAAAAAACTATCCGTCGTGATCTTGTTGGTGGCGCCGTTAAGCCTCGGGCTCCCTGCCGATGGATTCCCTCAGTCTCCGTTCTATGAAGGCAAGACCATCAACGTCGTCTACGGGGGCGGCCCCGGAGGTACGGTAGATTTGCGGTTCAGAGCCACCGCTTCCGTTCTTCGGAAACACATACCGGGAAGGCCTACCATGACCATAGAATACATGCCCGGCGGTGGATCGCGAAAGGCTGGAAACCATCTCTACCGGGCGCGCCCGGACGGGCTGACCATGGGTGTGATGCTCTCAACCTTTGTACCGGCGGCCGTGCTTGGCTCGACCGGAGTTCTCTATGACATCGATAAGCTGATCTATCTTGGAGCTCCGACGAGCGGCGAGCCCTACATTTTTTTGAGCCGCAAGGAGGCAAGGTTGGATAGTATCGAGAAGCTACGCAGCGCTTCGGGCGTACGTATCGGCGCTCAGTCGGTGGGACATAACCTCTATAACATCGGCCGAATCCTCGCATACCTGGCCGCCATGAAAGAGGCAAAGTTCGTTACCGGATTCGCCCAGGGCAACGAAGTTAATTTGGCCATGATGCAGGGCGAGCTGGATGCCAGGTGGACCATACAGGCCACCCTGGTACGAGAAGCGCCTGATTGGATCGAGAAGAAACTGGTGGATTTCCATTTGGTCATCGAGGTTCCGAAGGGGCGAAGACACCCCCATCCGGTCTTCGCCGGGTTGCCCGAGATCGAACGGCTTGCGAAATCGGAGAAGGATCGAAAACTTCTTGCCATGCATCGGGCCTTTGTCGGAGCGGGAACTCCTTTCATCCTTCCTCCGGGAACACCCGCCGATAAGGTCCAGATCCTGCGGGAAGCGATGCGGAAGACTTTTAACGATCCTGAATTCTACGCAGAATTTAAAAAGCTCGTCGGCGAGGAGCCCACGCCGTTGACGGCGGAGGAACTCGAGAAGGCTATCCGGGACTTGCCCCGGGACCGGGAGGTTGTCGAATTGTTCAACAAGCTCTCCGGCGCAGAGGCCTTGCCGCCGCGATCGTGAAAACGGTGAAATCGCTACCGAGATCGATCCGTCGAAGCTAAGAGCATGATCCGGAATTATTAATGCTCCGAGAAAAAAACGACGACACAGTGTCGATCAAGGGATGAGCTTGGAGGAGCGAAGGCACAGAGGCGAACAGCTTCAAAGACGTCTATGGTGCTTGGCCGTGCGCTCGAATTGTTTACCGGATATCTGCTCCAGAACTTACGTTTGCAGACCGCCCTCAAGGTAAAGGCCTATTGCCTTCGATCCGGAGGGCTCGTCCCTTGATCGTTGCCGCCGGTGATAATGCGGGCTAGTTCTTCTCATGGAGGTCCTGCGCTGATGGTTGCGACGAACGTCACCGGTCAGTTGGCTAAGTACATGGCAGAAGCCAGACGCCAGAGCCTAACACCGGAGATTGCGCAGGCAGGCAAACACCGCATTTTAGATTCTCTCGGCGCGATAGTCTCCGGCTCACGCCTGAAGGCGGGAGAGCTGGCTATCCTCTATGTCCGCCTACAGGGTGGCGCGCCGGAAGCCTCTGTCCTCGCAACCGACGTGAAGACCTCCGCCGTTAACGCGGCGCTGGCCAATGGGATGTTTGGCCACGCCGATGAAACCGATGACTTCGAGCCGGTGACCAAGGCCCATCCGGGTTGCTCAGTCGTGCCCGCCGCCCTGGCGATGGCGGAGCGTGAAGGCAGCTCGGGCGAAGAGCTGCTCCGGGCCGTAGTTCTTGGCTATGACCTGTGCTGCCGCTTCCTCATGGCCCTGGGGCCGGAACTGGTTCGCGGCGGCCACCGTAGCGCGGAAGGAACGAGTTCCACGATGGGCTCTGCGGCGGCAGCGGCGTCTCTCGCCAAGCTCGACGAGACGGGGATGCGCTTCGCCCTCTCGTATGCCGCCCAGCAGGTTTCCGGCATCTGGAGTTGGGTGCGGGATTCGGAGCATGTGGAGAAGGCCTTCGACTTCGCGGGCATGGGAGCGCGTAACGGCGTCACCGCCGCGATCATGGTGCAAACCGGCTTTACCGGCGTGTGGGATGTATTCGAAGGTGAGCACAACGTGCTCGAAGCCCTCTCCCCTTCACCGAGCCCGAGCGAGATGGTGAAGGATCTGGGCAGCCACTTCTTCGTGGCCGAGACGGCCATTAAGCCCTATCCCGTGGGTTATCCCATTCAATCGGCTCTCGACGCTTTCTTCGCGCTCTACCGCCAGCACGGCCTGAAGGTGGAGAATGTGGAGCGGATCATCGTTCGGCTACCGGAAGACGGCGCCCGCATTGTCAACAACCGCTCCATGCCGGACGTCAACTGCCAGCACATGATCGCTATGGCCCTGGTTGACGGCAAGGTCACCTTTGACTCTACCCGCTCCTACGAGCGCATGAGAGACCCCGCGGTACTGGCGGTGAAGGAACGAGTGAATCTAGTCGCCGACCCGGCTCTCATGGACCCGAAGGCCCCCCGCAGCGCAAAGGTGGAGGTGGTTTTAAAAGAGGGCCGTACGCTGAACCACTTCACGCGGCATGCTTATGGCACCAAGCAGAACCCGATGGAAACGACGAGCGTCAATGCGAAGGCGCGAGAGTTGCTGGAGCCGGTGCTCGGCCAATCACGCACCGAAGCTATCATACAGCGGGTAAACGGTTTGGAGCGCGTCGCGAAGGTCCAAGAGCTGCTGCCATTTCTGACCCTGAAGCCTGAGGAGATGTCCGGTGTCTCGCCTACTCAGTAGACTAAAGCGAGGTGGTTCATGGGCAGGCTCGCAAAACGGTCGACTTGCGATGATCAACGCGCCAGCGTTCGAACTTATCTCGATGAGTTTCCGATCAGCGGCGATTTTGTCAGCGAGCCGGCAATGGGTCGGTACTTGAAAGTTTTTTGAAAAAATCGATTGTTTCGCGGTCGCGCGGCAGCTCCTTGATCGCCTTCTCCAGCTCTTCCGGCATCAGTGGAGCCGCTTCGTCGCCGGCGAGCTTTTTGAATTCCTTGTGGAACTCCGGATCTCTAAAAGTCTTCCGCATCGCTTCTTGCAGGATTTGCACCCGCTCTCTAGGCGTTCCGGGAGGAAGGATATTGGGCGAGCCGGTGGCCCTGAATCCGCGCAGCAAGGCCAGCACTTTTCGCTCTTTGTCGGCTGCGGCGAAGCTTTCAAGCTCAGGCACCTGGGCAAAGTGAGACTGCTTGTTTCCTTTGGGGACTTCAATGATCGAATGAAAATCGACGAGCCGTTTTTCTATCCAGTCAAAGTTGCGAAGGACGACGGTCTCCGCCAGGTTCGATCTAGCATCCACTTCGCCGCGAAGGAGAGCAAGATCAAGCTCCTGCGTGGTGTAGCCGGTGACAAATTTCGGCTCTTTCAGACCGAGCAGATAGGCGAACAAGCGGCCGGTCAGATAGATAGGATGTCCCACAGCCTGGGCGCCGATCCGCAGCCCCGATAGGGAGCGAAGCTTTTCCAAACTGTTGGCGCCCGCCTTCGCGCGAGTCCCAAAAACCCATTGGGCGGCGCCGTCGGGCGAGCCGAGATAAATCGTTTTGTCGAGGTCATACAAGACGCCGGCCTCTCCGAGAACGGCGCTCGGCACGAAACCCGGTGTCATCGCTCCGATGGTGAGCCCATCGGGAGCGGATGTCCGGTAAACATGATTGGCGGCTTTTCGACCCCCGCCGCCGCCCATGAACTCAAGCACGATAGTGGGATTGCCCGGAATATACTTGCGGAGAAACGGGACTTGCGCCCTGACGCGCAGATCTCCCGTGCCGCCCGCCTCGCGCGCCTGGACGATCGTAATCGTCTTGCCCTGGTAGAAAGGAGCCTGGCCGAAAGCCGAGGCCGGCAAAACCAATGATGAGCCGAAAGCCGCCGCGGCCAACACCTCTAACCAAAGTCCTTGCGATCCACACCTTGATCTCCGGCGCATGAATTCCCCGAGCCGACCATTCGCTCTCACGCTCACCTAATACTCCGGCAAGATCGACAAAGTCAAAGGCGCGCGCCCACTGAATCTGCCGTCGATCGACAGAGAGCCAGCCATCCCCTGTAAGCCGAGCTAACCGCGATCGCGAGCTATCCGGCAAATTTTTCTCGGTGCCTCTGAATACCGCCGAGCAGCCCCCGAGCAAACCGGAAGATAAGACGGCGGATGTGCCGGCGAGCTTGAGAAAATCGCGACGGGTCATGGATAACCTGTGCGGGTTCATTACGGTTCTCCCTTTGTTTGACGGTGCGGGAGGACTCAACGACTTGTAATATCATGAGCGGCTTCAAGGAGCTCTCTTATGCCTTGATCGGAGCGGAGCAAGGACCGAGGCTATGGCCAAGACGAGAAAGAGCAACGAGATGGGCCGGGTGAAGAAGACCGTCGGATCACCCTGGGACTCGACCAGGGCGCGTCGAAAGTTTGTCTCGAGGGAGGCGCCCAGGACGAGCGCCAGAATCACTGGCACCGTCGGGAAGCGGTAGCGCTGAAGGACGAAGCCCAGCAAGCCGAAGACCAGCATGGTTCCGACATCGACGTAGCTGTTGTCGATGGAGTAACTGCCGACAATGCAGAGAAGAAGGACGACGGGACCCAAGCTCGCCTTGGGCAAGCGCAGGAGCTGAACCGAAAAGCGAACGGCCCAGAGCGTCATGAGGGCTGCGAGAAGATTGGCCAAGAGTAGCGACGCGAACAGCCCATACACGAACGGCGCGTGCTGCTCGAACAGAAGGGGGCCCGGCCGGAGCCCCTGGATCGTCAGGGCACCGAGCATCACGGCTGTCACCGGATCGCCGGGAATGCCCAGGGTAAGCATCGGAACCAGCGCGCCTCCGGTGACGCCGTTGTCAGCCCCAGCCGAAGCCGCGACTCCCTCGATGGCGCCGCGACCAAACCGCTCTGGATCACGTGAAACTCGCCGCTCATAGTCGTACGCCATGAAAGTGGCGATAGGCCCGCCGGTGCCGGGGATGATTCCGATGATCGTCCCGATGAAGGATGCCCGATTGAAGGTTCCGAAAAGCCCGCGGATCTCTCTCCAACTCGGAAGCAAGCCGCTGACTTTCGGCTTGAATGTTTCGGCAGCCTGGGACCCTTTGGCGACAAGATCCTCGAGCACCTGAGGGATGGCGAAAATCCCGATCATTGCCGGGATCAGCGAGACACCCTGCAGCAGAGCCACATGGCCGAATGTGAAGCGTTGCGTCCCGAGCAGTGGATCAAGCCCCACCGCGACGAGCATGAGACCCAAGAGGCCCGAGATGATTCCCTTGACCAGTGAATGCTGGGCGAAGCTGCAGATGATAGTCATGCCGAAGAGTAGCAGCGAGAAAACTTCGGCCGAGCCGAACTGGAGCGCGATTTTCGCTAGCTGAGGCGCGATCAGGACCAGGCAGATAAGGCTGAACAGCCCTCCATAGAGCGAAGCGATGATGGAGACACCCAGTGCTTTTCCCGCCTCGCCCTTTTGCGCCAGTGCATAGCCGTCGAAGACGGTCGCCGCCGCCGACGGCGTGCCGGGAATTTTGATGAGGATGGCTGGAATCGAGTTGCCCATGAAGCCGCCCGTGTAGACCCCAAGCAGCATGGCCATGGCGGATACCGGCGAGAGAACGAAAGTGGCGGGGAGCATCAGGCTGACGGCCATGGTCACCGTAAGCCCGGGCGCCGCCCCCACCAGGATACCGACTACTTCGCCCACGAGCATCGCGAGGAGCGGCTGCCACTGAAGCGCCTGCTGAAAGCCGATGAGCAGATGTTCGAGCATGGCGCGGCTCACGGGAAGGGCAAGGGCGGCAGCGACACCTTAAAGAAATACACAAACGAGACATAGATCACAGCGGTGACAACTACGGCGGTCGCGGCGGTGCTTACTCGCCAGCGCGCGCCAGAGAGAAGCATCGCCCCGACCAAGTAAATCGGCGTCATCAGGAGAAAGCCCAGCGCCGGCAGAAGCGCCGCATAAGTAGCGGTGACGACGAGCAGGCCAAAAGTCTGGAGCCACTCGCGCGGCTGCAGGCGGTCAGGGGGTACTTCCTTCGGACGCGGCAAGCGCACGATGATCTGTTGGAGGATCAGGAGCACGCTTAGCAGAATGAGCCCGCTCGCGAGTATCCTAGGGACGAACATGATGCCCGGGTCGTAAGGTAGCCGGCGATGCGGTGCGGAAATCGTAAGCCAGAGATACCAGCCGCCGAAGAGAGCGAGCAACGCGCCAAGAAGCAGGTTCGCGCGAATCACGGGCCGACAAGATCCGGACTACTTCTTGACATTGATCCTTTTCATCAACCTCCCGACGAGCTCATCCTGCCCCTGGAGAAACTTCGCGAAGTCGGCCCCCGGCTGATAATTGACGGTGAAGCCGAACTTCTGGGCAGCCTCGGCGAAAGCCTTGTCCTTTGCCGCGTGAGCGAACGCGGCTTCGAGCTTCGCCAAGACCTCCTTCGGGGTCCCTTTGGGAGCTCCCACGCCCCGCCACACCTCGAAGACTAACGGGACCTGCTGCTCGGTCATGGTGGGAACCGAGGGGAAGGCCGCCAGGCGCTTTTCACTGCTTACCCCGAGCAGGCGCACCTGCCCAGCGTCGAGAGGTCCGGCGATCTCCGCGGGAAGCTGAACGCTCGCTTCGATTTTGCCACCCAGGAGCGAGGAGACTGCGAGACCCTGCCCGAAAGGCACATGGGTCATCGGCGCCGCCGCCATCTCCTCCAGCGCTTCGGCAGCAATGTGGGTAGCGCTGCCGAAGCCCGAGTTGCCGACCCGCACCTTTCCGGGGTTCTTTTTGGCGTGATCGGTCAGCTCGCGGAGATCCTTCCAGGGCGCGTCTTTTTTCACTGCAAGCGTTGGAGTCTCGGTGGAGATCAGGCAGACCGCCTCGAAGGCGCGGTAGTCGAAGTCGATATTGCCCGCGTGAGCCAGGGTGAGCAGGGCCGTCGAATTCCACATGAGTGTGTAGCCGTCCGGCCGCGCGTTTTTGACCGCGGAGTAGCCGATCGCCCCGCCTCCCCCCGTCCGGTTGATGACGGCGATTGGCTTCCCAAGCGCCTTTTCAGCTCCGCTCGCGAGGATGCGGGCGGCAATGTCGGCGGCGCCGCCGGCGCCGAAGGGCACGACTATCTCGATGGGTTTGGTCGGATATTCCGCCGGCCACGCGCGGTCGTGAGAGGGCATAAAGGCGACGAGCGCAAGGCTCGCCAGCAAACTCAGTCCTGATATTCGTCGTTGACGCATAATACCTGCTCCTTTCGGTCAGCCTTCAGCTGTGATTCTGCTGAAAAACCCTGATTGGCTGCGCAAAAAGATCTCATAGAAATGGCATATGGCTAATAGCTTATGGCATATAGATCGAACCATACGCCATAAGCCATGCGCTATAAGCCAACTGTAGCGAGACGATTGAGCGCACCCTTCGACGATGCTCAGGGCAATCGGGTTAAGCATATGAGTCTTTTTCAGCAGCCTGATTAGATGTGGATGACCACTTTCAATGCATTGTCGATTCGCTCGACGTAAGTCCGGAACGCCTCGTGAATCTGATCCAGCATGAAGTGGTGAGTGATGATCGGGTCGGCCGCGATCTTGCCCGCACTCATTAGGGCCAGCGAGCGGCCGCAGTTCATCCCACCCTCGCCCCGTGCGGCGTAGATGCGGACATTGCTTCGAACCGCGAGGTTCATGTCCATCTGCACCGGGCCCGTGTACCAGGCGACGACGCCGATGCGGCCCCCGCGCTTGACATTTTCCAGCGCCTCTTGCATGGAAGTCGGACCGCCGGCGCATTCGAGTACCGAGTCAGCACCCTTCCCCTGCGTTATCTCGCGCACGCGGTCGGCCAAATTTTCCTTGCGCACGTTGATCGTGAAATTCGCACCATACCGTTTGCCGATTTCCAGGCGCGCGTCCCGGGTACCACTGAGGATGACCCGCTGCGCACCGAGCGCCTTGCAGAGCTGTACCGCGATGAGACCGATGGGCCCTGGCCCGAGCACCAGCACCGTCTCACCGGCGACGTAGCCGCCCATGAGATCGATGGCCCAAAGCGGCGACGCGGCGGTGGTCACCATGCAGGCCTGCTCAAACGTCAGGTTATCGGGCAATCGGTAAAGCGTGTTGATATGATTGACGGCGTATTCGGCGAAGCCGCCGTCGCAGGTGAGACCTTTCGCCCGGTGGCCTTTGGTGACGTTGCCGTAATTCAGGCAGGAGGTGTACCAACCTTTGATGCAGTTTTCGCAGCGATCGCAGCCCTTGTGCACCTCCACGGCGACCCGCTCCCCGATCTGGAACTCGCTGACGCCCGGTCCCAGCGCGGCCACGGTTCCGGCGTACTCGTGGCCCATAATAAACTCACCCGCCGGTTGTCCCTGGAGCGTCCTGTGCAGGACCTTCACGTCGGTTCCACAGATCGAGGCGACATTCACCCTGAGAAGAACCTCGCCGGGACCGAGCTGCGGCACAGACCGCTCCTCGACCCGCATATCCTCGGCGTCGTGCAGCACGACCGCGCTCATCGTCGTAGGAATCGGCATGGACCTTACCTCCCGTTTCGAACTTAGCTTACGTCGGATGCGCAAACAAAATTGCCCGGCTGGAGGGCCAGTCCGGGCTGTCACGATTGCCCAATGAGGTGACCGGAAAGAGCCACCCAGCAGCAGTTGCTAACCAAAAAAGACGGTTCAAGATAGGACAGATTTGTGATGGCCGTCAAGCAAAACACAAAACGCCCAGCGAACTGCAGCACCTGCGGTTGCGCTGGAAAGCGCTCGTCCTTTAATTCGGCTCCCGATAACGTAGAATGAGCGCGGCGGCATTAACTTGTTTCAACGCCCGCTCGTCTAATGAGATCGCGGCGCGTGAACTCTAACCGGCCCAAAAAGGAACGGTAGTGGCTGAAAATTCACAATTTCCCGGGTGGCTCAAGCGGTTTTACCGCGGGCTCGCTCTCCACTTCAGAGCTGCATGCGATCCGGCCTCGAGCCTGCGCGTCCGATTGCTCCACGCCGCGAAAGGATTCGCGAGGTTAGGCGCTCTGGGACTCTCGCTCGCATGTGCGTACGCGTTCATTTTGATACCGTTCACGCCGAGTATTTCCAATATTCGAAAAGCAAAAATCGACCAACCCGCAGTGCTGATGTCGTCCGACGGCAGGCGGTTGGCAACCCTTAAGCCGATGAACCGCCAGTGGGTTGGGTTAAACCAAATCTCGCCGCATGTGATCCATGCGCTTCTCGCCACCGAGGATCACCGTTTCTACCGGCACTACGGCATCGATTTGTGGCGCACCACGACGGGGGTGTTGCGCGCCTTCATTGGAGATCTGGAAGGCGGTTCCACCCTAACCCAGCAACTCGCGCGCAACCTCTATCCGGAGGAAATCGGCCGAAAGCGGACCGTCACCCGGAAAATAAAAGAAACGATTACCGCGATCAAAATCGAATACGCCTACACGAAAAACGAAATACTGGAAACCTATCTCAACACCATGCCCTTTCTGTATAACGCCTTCGGCATCGAGATGGCCGCGCGCACCTACTTCGACAAGCCGGCCCAAAAACTGACTATCCTTGAAAGCGCAACGTTGATCGCCATGTTGAAAGGCACTAGCTACTACAACCCGGTGCTCAACCCCGAGCGCTCGCTTCGGCGCCGCAACGTGGTGCTGTCGCAAATGGTCAAGCGCGGCGTGCTGAGCCAGGGCGATTTCGATCGGCTAAAAACCAGGCCGATACGGCTCGATTTCGAGCGCCAGCCGGAATCGGTCGGCCCCGCTCCTCATCTTGCCGGACATATTCGCAAATGGCTGATCGATTGGGCGGACCGTAACGACCGCAACATTTATTCCGACGGATTGATCGTACATACCACTATCGATTCGCGCTTGCAGACCCTTGCCAACCAGGCCGTACACAGGCAAATGGAGAGCCTGCAGGCGGTCGCCGATGTCGAATGGGGTGTGAGTTCCCCTCGTTTGATATCGCCGAGCGCGAATACGTACGTCGATATGCGCCGCCGCGTGCAGCCTTTCAGTTATTTTTGGCGCGCCAAGCCCGGTTTGATCGATGTCTTTGTTCGCGAATCCGCGGCTTACCGCCGCGCGGTCGATTCGGGCAGCACGCCCAAAGGCGCGTTGGCACAGCTCAAGAACAATCGAGAATTCATGACGAAGCTGCGCGCCGACAAAACGCGTCTGCAGGCCGGCTTTTTGGCCATCGATCCGGCCACCGGCCACGTCAAAGCGTGGGTCGGTAGCCGCGACTTCAACACCGACCAATTTGATCACGTCGCCCAGGCCAGGCGCCAACCCGGCTCGACCTTTAAAGCGTTTGTTTACGGCGCGGCGCTCGAGCACGGGATGTCGCCCGATAGACGCTTCACCGATCGCGCAGTGGAAATTCCCCTGCCGGACGGCACCGTATGGCGTCCCTCCGATCTATCGGAGCCGAGCGGCCGGCGGATGACGCTGCGCGAAGGTCTCATCTATTCGAAAAACACAATCACCGCGCAGGTCATGCAGGAAATCGGTCCCAAGAGGGCCGCGGAGCTGGCGCGGAAAATGGGAGTCAAGCAAAGCAAGCTCGACGAGGTACCAGCCTTGGCTCTCGGAACCAGTCCGGTCACGTTGTTCGAAATGGTCGCGGGTTTCAGCACCATCGCGGCACTCGGCGAGTACCGGCAACCGATTTTTATCACCCACATCACGGATAAAAATGGTAACCTGCTGGCCCAATTCGCAACCGGCAATGAGCGCGTCCTCTCCGACAAAACCGTCGAGGATTTGGTCAATATGCTGCGCGGCGCAATCGATCAGGGCACCGGCCAAGCGGTGCGAACTCAGTTTGGCATACGGGCGGATGTTGCGGGGAAAACCGGCACGACGCAAAAAAATACCGACGGCTGGTTCATCCTGATGCATCGACGGCTCGTCGCCGGATCGTGGGTCGGCTTTAACGACTCGCGGATCACGATGCGCAGCAACCATTGGGGCGAGGGTCGCCACAACGCGTTGCTTTTGGTCGGCGACTTCTTTCAGCAGACGCTCTCCGCGGGATTGATCGACGGCAGCGCTGGGTTCCCGTTTGAGCGGCCGCACGACTCTTTCTGGGAACCCTATTTGGACTCAGCCAAAGAATGGTTGGGCGGCATATTTAGAGACTGGGTGTTCGGGGAGAAGGCCAAGCCGGCACCCTTGCCGCCGCCTGCCGCGCGCCGCGACCTGGGACGCGAAGCACCGCGAGATAGATTGGAAGACAGCCAAGAGCAGAGAAGGCTGGAAAGACAACGCGAGAAGGACCGCCTGCTAGAACGATTAAGGCAGAAGCAAGAGCAGCGTCAGCGGGAATACGTGGACTGAGGAATTTTAAGGCGTCGGAACAACGGGCGCAAATCGGTCTCGCCTAATCCGGCAGCGCTCGACCTTTGGTTTCGCGCGCGAAAAATAGCACCAGCCAATAGCGGCGCAGCATCTCGCCGGCCGGGTTCCAGGGCCGACTCGAGTCAGCATTTCATTCTCTTCGAAACTCAAGGCCATGGGCTTCTCCTTCGACTTAGGTCACCCATCCAAGCTGACGCGCGCCGCTCAACGGTTCTTCATCACCTCTTTATTCGGCAGCAGGGCCCGCACCTTCTCCAGCAGCCGCGGCATCTCCAACGGCTTCGTGTCGTAATCGTCGCATCCCGCCGCGAGCGCTTTTTCCCGGTCGCCCGTCATGGCGTGTGCGGAGAGCGCGATGACCGGAATATGCCGGGTCTCGGGCTGCGACTTGATCCGTTTCGTCGCCTCCCAACCGTCCAGGCCGGGCAGTCCCAAGTCCATCAGGATCAGGTCGGGTCGCTCGGCCGCGGCCATCGCCACTCCCTGCTCGCCGTCGGTCGCAACCAGAACGGTGCAGCCGACGCGCGTGAACCGGTTCTTGACGACGTATACGTTGTCGTCGTTGTCCTCGACGTAAAGGATCTTCACGATGCCCCTCCGGCGCGAGCGCACTTTAACAGCCGGTAGGAGCCACCAGCGAATGGTTGACCGGCGAACCCGTCACGGCTTCTGGCCCTCTCCCACGAACGATCGGATTTTCTCGACCAGCCCGCCGAAATCAATGGGCTTCAGTAGAAAATCGTCGCAGCCCGCGGCGATCGCATCCTCGCGGGCTTTCCTCGAGGTCTCGACAGTAAGCACGACGATCGGAATGTGTTTCGTCTCCGGCTGCCCCTTCAGGCGGCGCGTCGCCTCCCAACCGTTGAGCCCCGGAAGATTCAAATCCATCACGATCAGGTCGGGCTGCAATGTCTTTGCCCATTCAACCCCCTCGGCGCCGTTCCTCGCAACCTTGACGTCGAATCCGGCGCGGCTCAATCGCCGGTGCAGCATGTACAGGTTGTCATCGCTGTCCTCCACGCAGAGAATTGTGGTCATGTCGGCGCTCCTTTCCTCCTCATTGGTCCCGCGTGATCAGGGATGTTAAACCACCCAACACTTTGCTCAGCTGCGCGCCCCCACCGCCTGTGGAGCCTGTGAGCGTCGGCCGGGTGGGATGGGTTGCGCGGCCAGCACTTCGGCGGGAAGGCGAATCGTAAACGTCGATCCCCGGCCGACCTCGCTCACGACGGTGATATCCCCTCCCATCAACTGGCAGAAGCGCCGGCTGATGACGAGCCCGAGCCCGGTGCCGCCATACTTGATGTGGGTGGTGGCGTCAGCCTGCACAAACTCCTGGAACAGCCGACCCATCAGTTCGGGCGTAATGCCAATCCCGGTGTCCGTGACCGCCATCATGATCCATGCGTCGCCGTCCTCTACCGCGCGCCGCGCGCTGATCGTGACCTTGCCGCGTTCGGTGAATTTGTTGGCGTTGCTCGCGAGGTTGAGCAAGGCCTGCCGGACCCGTGTCTGGTCGGCGTGCATCGTGCCGGTATCGGCGGAACAGCTGACTACGAGCTCATTGCCGTTCTTCTGTGCCAGGGGCTGGATCGTCTTGGCGACGTCCTCGACTAACGGCGCGATGGGGAAGGAATCGAGGTACAACTCCATCTTCCCCGCCTCGATCTTGGAAAGGTCGAGAATGTCGTTGATCAGGGCGAGAAGGTGCCGGCCCGCCCGCAGCACGCGCTCCAGCGGCTCGAGCTCTTCTTTCCCCCGCTTGAGGTCGCGGGCGTCGTCGATCAGTATCTCGGTCACCCCGATGATGGCGTTCAACGGCGTACGCAGCTCGTGGCTGACGGTCGCGATGAACCCATTCTTGAGCCGCTCGATCTCCTTGCGCTCGGTGACGTCCACGTTGGTTCCCGCGACGCGCGTCGCGCGTCCGGCCGCGTCACGCTCGACCACCTTGGCCCGGCTGGAGATCCAGACCCAGCCGTCGGTGGCGGTGCGTACGCGGTGCTCCACGTGATAGACGGAGCGCTCGCCACGGAGCAAGTCGGCTCCCTGCTGGCGCGCTTGCGCCAGATCATCGGGGTGCGCTTGCGCCAGGAAATCGTCCATGGTCGTGACGACGCTGCCGTGGCCATCGCCGATGATGCGCGACCATTGCTCGCCCAGGACCACCTTGCCGGTGATGACGTCCCAGTCGAACAGGGCCTGGTTCGAGCCTTCGATCGCGAGCGCCAGGCGCTCGCGGCTGTCGCGCAGCTCCCGGGTACGCTCCTCAACCAACCGTGCCACCTGTGCGGCGCGGCCGGTGAC
>DASTOD010000665.1:0-3042 GCA_035762645.1 Binatia bacterium
AATCCCGATCAGTTCGCCGCCAATGTAGCTACAAAGGGGAATGGTGAGCGGGTCGAGTTTGCAATTAAGCTACCCGGACAAGGTGAAAGCGACGAACCCGTCTGGCTTCCGATCGATGCCAAATTCCCGGTCGAGGACTACCAGCGGTTAATGGAAGCTCAGGAGAAGGGCGATGTTGAAGGAGTGGAGATGGCTGCCAAGCAGCTTGAGCAACGTGTAAAGGCCTGTGCGCGAGACATCTGCGAAAAGTATCTGAATCCGCCGAGGACAACCGATTTTGCAATCATGTTTTTACCGGTAGAAGGCCTTTTCGCTGAAGTCATTCGCAGAAATGGGCTCTGCGAATGTATCCAGCGGGAGTGCCGTGTCGTGATCGCCGGACCAACGACCCTGTGGTCCATTTTGAATAGCGTTCAAATGGGGTTTCGGACCTTGGCCATCCAGAAGCGCTCAAGTGAAGTTTGGAATCTGCTCGCGGCGGTCAAAACCGAATGGACGAAATATGGCGATATTTTGGAGGCGGTACAAAAAAAGCTAAATCAGGCAGCCGAAACAATCGATCGAGCTAAGACAAGATCTCGGGCCATTGGCCGAAAGCTCAAAGACGTGCAAGAGCTTCCAATGGGTGAAGCGAGCGCTGCTCTGCTCGAATCCGCTATTGATGAATACGACGAAGAAAACGATGATACGGCGCCTGATCGGCTTGAGGTACTAACGTAGTTCGACTACTAACAACGTGATTTTCGGGATAGCAGATGCGACTGCAGAGTAATCAAATTCTTTATTCACCATCGGATCTCGGCAATTTTGTCGCGTGCGAGCATTTAACCCAGCTCGATCTTGCCGTTGCACTCGGCGAGAACACACGCCCAAATATTTCGAATGCGTATGTCGATCTGATCAAGCGAAAGGGCGAGGAGCACGAACAAGGGTTTCTCGAAGCGCTTCGCGCGGAAGGACATGGGATCGCCGAAATCGGCCTCAGCGAGGATCGTGGCTTTGCTGCCGCCGCAGAAAAAACCGCAGCGGCCATGCGCGCTGGCGCGAAATATGTCTATCAGGCCGTTTTTCTAACCGACGGCTGGCACGGGATTGCTGATTTTCTCGAGCGCATCGACCGGCCCTCTGCGCTGGGCGACTGGAGCTATCAGGTGCTCGATACCAAACTCGCCCGCCATCCGCGCCCCGAGCACGCGCTGCAGCTCTGTTTTTATAGCCACGCGCTAGGGCTAATCCAGGGAATCGCGCCGGAAACGGCTTATGTGGTCTTGGGAACGCGCAACCGCTTCCCGATCAGGCTCGCCAATGTATCGGCTTACTTTCGCCGATTACAAGATCGCTTTCGTGAGGCGATTTCCGCCCGCGCTCAAAGCGCACCGTACCCATGTGACCACTGTCCGATGTGCAGCTATCAATCGGTCTGTGAAGAGCGCTGGGAGACTGAGGATCATCTCGTGCGTGTGGCCGGCATCCGCCGCGACCAGGTCAACCGGTTAACCATCGCGGGGCTCACCACCTTGACCGCTCTGGCTCAAGCGCGGCCGGATACCCGACTTCCAAAGATTCCCGCCGCGACATTCGAAGGGCTCCATGATCAAGCGGCTCTGCAGCTGGAGAGCCAGCAGGATCGCAAAATCGTTTATTGCGAGCTGCCGGTTGAAGACGGGCGCGGCTTTGCGGCGCTGCCGCAGCGCTCCAAAGGCGACGTGATCCTCGACCTGGAAGGGCACCCCTTTTTCGAACCGGCGCGTGGACTCACGTTTTTGTTTGGCGTCCTTACTCTCGAAGATGGATATCGCGCGTTCTGGGCGCACGATTACGCCGGAGAGCGTCGCGCCTTTGAGGAGTTTATCGATTTCGTCCATGCGCGGTTAGCGCAGTATCCGGACCTCCACGTGTATCACTTCGGCGCCTACGAACAGAGCGCGATAAAGCAATTGATGGGACAGTATGCGACTCGCGAGGCCGAGGTGGATGATCTGCTACGGCGAAAGATATTCGTCAATCTCCACAGCATCTTTCGTCAGGCCTTGAGGGCCGGGGTTTCGAGCTATTCTCTCAAGAAACTGGAGCCGCTTTTCAGCTTCATGCGTGTCGGTGCCGTGCGCTCGGGCATGGACGCGATTGTTGAGTACGAGCGATGGCGCGAACGCCAGGATCAAAACTCCCTTGAACAGATCGCCTCGTATAACGAGGAGGATTGCCGGGCAACCCTGGCGCTGCTCGATTGGCTGCACAAGCTACGCCCGGCCGAACTCCTCTGGCCCGCGCTACCGGAGCGACGGGCAATCTCGGAAGAAGCGGCAGAGACACTTGATGCGCGCCAGCGATTGCGTGAGCAGCTTGTGACCGGCGCCGAGCCTGGTGACTACCGTTGGCTTGCGGGGGAGCTTCTGGAATATCACCGCCGCGAGGCGCGGCCAGCGTGGTGGTGGTATTTCGAACGATGTGGAATGACGCCTGAGGAACTGGTCGAAGACACGGAATCGATTGGCTGCCTGGAAGCGGAAGAAAACGCATCGCCGATACCGCAAAAACGGTCGTTGATTTACACCCTCAAGTTCCCGCCACAGGATCACAAGCTGGCGCCAGGCTCGGTTCATGATCCCTCGACCGGTAAAAGCGCCGGCGAGATTCTGGAAATTGACGACACGACCGGAACGCTAAAGCTTCGGCGCGGCCCCAAGCTCGCTGGAACGGTGCTTCCCGCGGCGCTGATTCCCGGCGGACCTTACGACGACAGCCAACAAAGAATGGCTCTCTTTCGCCTTGCCGAGTCGATTCACAAGGGTGATGGACGCTATCCCGCGCTCGAAGCGATTCTCAAGCGCGAGCGGCCGCGCATCCTCGGCTTGTCGGCTAGCCAACCAATTCACACGATTGATCTCGATAAAATGAAATCCCACGCGCTGGCGCTCGACTCGAGCTATCTTTTCATCCAAGGACCGCCGGGTGCCGGCAAAACCTGGGCGGGCGCTCGGCTAATCGCCCATCTGCTTAAGAATGGCAAGCGAGTGGGAGTGGCCGCGCAAAGCCACAAGG
>DASTOD010000666.1:0-6194 GCA_035762645.1 Binatia bacterium
TCTGGCCAATGTTAAGCGCCTTCGCGGCAACGAACTGACCGCCTTTCACGAGGCCCGTAGACAGTCCCTCTGGCGTCGTGCCAAGGTTTGTCAGCCCAAAGCGCTCCAGCAGATCGGTCACCCATCGCGGCAGGGCGGCGAACACCTGCCGAAAGTAAGCGCCGATATTCAGCTCTCCCGACTGGAACCTCTCGTAGACGCTCAGACCTTCCTGCAGCAACAGCGCGCCTATCAAGGTTAACGGCAGAATCACCATTAGCAGGACGATCGTCACCGTAGCGAGCGCAGCAACGGTGCGCCGCTGCCGCATGGACCTCAGAAGTCCTCGATAGAGCGGCGCGAATATGATCGCCAGAATAGTTCCCCAAAAAACCGCACCGTAGAACGGCCAGAGGATCCATGCGAATGCGAGCGATACCGCAACGACCAGGAACAGGAAGGTTTTGTCTTCGAGGCCAGATAAGTTCGGTGATTTCATACTGTGCAGAATCAAATACGCGTCGGCTTTCTTCGACCATCACGTGTTACATCGAGCCCCTTTCTCTTTCTTGCCCGCCAACTTCTTGACCGCAGCAGCCGCAGAGGCGAAACAAATGCGGAGTGATGGAGTAAAGGATTTTTGACGCATCACTCCGTTACTCCATCACTCCCGTATCCCAGTCTTTACGAGTGCCCCCCTTGTTGTTTCATAAAAGCTTCCGATCGCCTGCGGAGTTCCTCGGGCGAGACGTCTTCCTTGTGCGTCGAAATGGTCCACACGTGACCGAAGGGGTCTTCCAGTGTCCCGGACCGGTCGCCGTAGAACTGGTCCTGCACGGGCCGGAGCGCCTTCGCTCCTGTGGCGATGGCCTTATTGAAACAAGCATCCACATCTTTGACATAGAGGTGAAGGCTAACGCCGGCTCCTCCAAGCGATTGCGGGCTGCGAAAACCCATATCCGGAAACTCGTCCGCCAACATGATGGCTGAGCCATCGATTTCGATTTCCGCATGTCCGACGGTGCCGTTCGGGCCGTCCATACGCATGCGCTGCGAAGCGCCGAACACTCTCTTGTAGAAATCGATCGCGCGATCGGCTCCTTTTACGATCAGGTAAGGGGTTACGCTATGATACCCATCGGGAATTGCTTTTACTGCCATGATTGCACCTCCTTCTATAACCGTATCTCTGAAAAAACCCCGCCACAATACAGATAGCGCTGGCCAGCCGCCTTCCATTGCATTCTTGGACTTTTCCTGGCGGGTCAGTATACTGCCCGCAGCGATTGTTGGGAGGCCATGGCCGATCAAGCCAAAATTCTCGTCGTCGACGACTCGGCCGATATCGTGGAGATCCTGGCCGACTTCCTACAAGCCAAGGGTTACGCGATCTGCACCGCCGGCACCGGCCCAGAGGCCCTCGCGCAAATCCAACGCGAGCGACCGGACCTTGTGCTACTCGATGTGATGATGCCGGGCATGACGGGCTATGAGGTGTGTAGGAAGATCCGGGAAAATCCCGCGACGGTGTTGCTGCCGGTGGTCATGCTGACCGGCATGGACGCGAACGTGGAGCGGATCAACGGCATCGAAGCCGGCGCCGATGATTTCCTGAGCAAGCCGCCGAGCCATCCGGAACTGCTCGCGCGCGTTCGCTCGCTGATCCGGATCAAGCAGCTTCATGACACCGTTCAGGCGCAAATGGGCCAGCTTTCAGAATGGAACAAAACGCTGGAGACGCGCGTGCAGGAACAGGTCGCGCAGCTCGAGCGGCTCGAGCGGCTGAAACGTTTTTTCTCCCCGCAGCTTGCCGAACTCATCGTGACGGGCGGCGCCGAGGACCCGCTGAGGACCCACCGGCGCCAGATCAGCGTCGTCTTCGTCGATCTTCGAGGATTCACAACCTTTGCGGAAACCAACGAGCCGGAAGAGGTGATGGACGTGCTTTGGGAATATCATGCGGCGTTGGGGCCGCTGATCCTGAAGCATGAAGGAACCCTGGAACGATTCACCGGAGATGGCATGATGGTGTTCTTCAACGACCCCGTGCGGGTATCGAATCCGGAGGAGCGGGCTGTCCGCATGGCCGTGGCCATGCGCGACCGTGTCGCTGCGCTACAGACTAAATGGGCGAACCAGGGCTATACATTGGGTATGGGAGCGGGAATCACCGCTGGCTATGCAACCATCGGCGCGATCGGTTTCGAAGGTCGGCGGGACTATGCGGCCATCGGGACGGTCCCGAACTTGGCGGCCCGGCTCTGCGATCAGGCCGGTCCAGACCAGATCCTGGTATCGCAGCGACTCTACAGCGCCGTCGAGTCGTTCGTAGAGGCCGAATCGGTCGGAGAGCTGTCTTTCAAGGGATTCCAACGGCCGATGCAGACATACAACATCCTCCGGCTCAGAGAGTAGCGCACGCTGATCTTGCCGCGCGATCGGAGAGATAAAGGGGACAAGCTAAACGCAATGCGCTTCGCCTGAAGCGTTAGCCTAGTTGAGCTTGACGGGCTTTAAGTTACATGAGTAGACTCCCCGCACGGTTCGAACTCCTGCGAAAGGAGACAAACTCTATGGCAGATACGCATATTTTGAAAATCGATTCGCTGCCGGTTGTCGAGCGCGGCAACGGCATCCGGACGATCCCCTTGGTCACAAAGGAAATCGGCGCGAAGCACATGACGACCGGTCTGACCCGCTTTCCGGCCGGCGCGAAAGTTCCGCTCCATTCGCATAACTGTGACGAACAGGTGACGATCCTCGAGGGAGAGGCTGAAGCAGAGATTGACGGACAGCGTCACAGCCTGCGTCCTTATGATACGACACTCGTCCTCGCAGATATGCCTCACCGATTTATAAACGTTGGGGCGTCACACCTCACGATCCTCTGGATATACACGAGCGCCGAGGTGACCCGAACCTTTACGGAGACCGGCGAAACAGTTGCTCATCTTTCCGATCGTGATCTCGTGAGTTCGCTACCTCCCAAAGGAAAATAGGGCAAACGAGAACGGGACGACCAGTATTCCCTTTGATGTTCCCTCGGTCTGTCAACCAATTTTCTAGCAGGTGGTCGTGCACCAACCAATAATCTCGACGCTTGGCCAAGCATTCTAATGCTTATAGAATGTTTTTAAGCTGGCCATGAAGATCGCACAGATCACCAGTGTCTATGTGTCGGTGCCGCCGAAAACCTACGGCGGGACGGAACGCGTCGTTTACCACCTTTGCCAGCAGCTCAACCGGCGCGGACATTACGTCGAGCTGTTCGCTGCCGGCGACTCGAAGGTCGACTGCATCCTTAACTCCGTCTTGGCCATTGCAAGCCAAGATGATCCCAGTTCGACTTTTTATCTCGAGAAGGAATTCGAGGCGCGAAATACCTACAACTTGTACCGCCAAGCCGAGCGTTTCGATGTGATTCACGCGCACTGGCCAACGATGGTGCCGTATTTTTCTACTTTCACGAGCACGCCTACACTAGTGACGTACGCCTACATTCAGAGAGAACTTCATGAATACTATCGAAAATGTTTCCCGCACTGCCGCCCGGTCTGCATCAGCCATGCGCAAGTAAAAATGCTTGGCGACGAATCACTGCCGGTTGTTTACAACGGAGTCGATCTGGACGAAATAGGTTTCAACGCCAAACCGGAAGATTTCTTCATCATCGTCGGGCGCATGACGCCGGGGAAAGGCATTGCGGAAGCGATCCGGGTCGCGAAGCGGGTCGGAGTAAGACTTCTAATCATCGGCCATGTCACGTCGCATTTGCCCTGGAGCGAGGACTATTTCCTCAAAGACGTTAAGCCGCACATCGATAACGACAGAATCCGTTACATCGAGCGGCTGCCTTATCGTGACATCGTCGATCTCATGGGCAAGGCAAAAGGATTTCTATTTCCCCTGCAGTGGGATGAGCCCTTTGGTTTGGTTGTGATCGAGGCGATGGCGGCAGGTACTCCGGTTATAGCCTACGGACGTGGATCGATGCCCGAATTGATCAACAACGGCGAGACCGGATACGTGGTTAAAAGCGAAGATGAAATGGCCGCGATGACCTGCCAAATCGAAAAATTGGACCGTGCGCGCTGTAGAGCCTGGGTAGCAGAGCGTTTCTCTATCGACCGGATGGTCACTGGATATGAGCGGCTCTATGGGGCTACCGTCCGCGAACCGAGCGCTTTGAAAGAGTAAATCTAAGATGAGCCATGCCCGGTAAGAGATGGACCGTTGCGCGACTCCACAGCGAGACTTGTTATTGGCGCTCCTGCATCCTTTTAACTGCCGCCCGTCTCGATCTATTTGAGTTCATTGGAACTCGCGGAAAAACCCCCGCGGCAGTCGCGGCTCGTTTTGGCGGTCATGCGGCCGGTTGGGAGGTTTTTCTTAATGCGCTCTGCGGCATGGGCTTACTTCGCGAGCGCCGGCGAACTTATCGCAACAGCGCTTTTGCCGCGCGTCATCTCAATCACCGCGCAGCCGTTCGGCTTTGGCCGAGCTATGATGGGTTGCGCCGATGGAACGGCCTTGCTGCTGCCTTAACATCGGGAAAAAGACCTGACCGTCAGATCCCATTCGCCTCCAACCGCAGGCAAGCGAAACGACTATTGGATAGTCTTGATGTGGATGCGCGAGAGATCGCGCCTTATCTGTTGGACAAGGTGCCTTTGAAAAAATCAGACCGTTTGTTGGATGTGGGCGGAGGACTTGGCGGTTATTCCGTGGCGTTTTGTCAGCGCTACCCCCGTCTCGAGGCGACGATTGTGGAGCACCCGAAAATCGTGCCGTTGGCCCGCCGCGCTATTCGCGCAGCCGGTATGACGCAACGAATCCGTGTGGTCGGGGTGGATATCCTTCGGCAGCGTCTACCGCGAGGCTTTGACGTTGCATTGCTCTCAAACATACTTCACGCGCACGGCGATCATGAAAACAGATCGTTACTTCGCAAGCTGCATCAATCCCTCAGACCCGACGGGCGTTTGATATTGCGAGATGTCTTCATGCGTCGCGACGGAACCGCTCCCGAGTGGGGGACACTTTTCTCGGTATTGCTACTTTTACATAGCCCACGCGGCCGCTGTCATGGTATCGACGACATCCTTCGATGGGTTCGCGGGGCAGGGTTCTCACGGGTAAAGGGTCCCTTTCGTTCGAGCCCGCTCCCTTTAGACCCCGATTCGGTCTTGATAGCCGTCGCTTGAAGCGACGCGTATCTGGCCGTGTGGTTTGCGCACTTCGATCCGACCGTCGCGTACCCGGACCTCCAATACGGGTTGTGCATGGACCGCTGGACCTTCGAGCACGCGCCCATCTTCCAGTGAAAAACACGATCCATGCCACGGGCACCTCACCGAACTGTTTTCCAACTTTCCTTCTGAAAGCGGACCGCCGAGGTGCGAGCAGGTCTCGGCGATGGCGTAAATACTCTCGCCCCTGCGCGCGAGCAGGACCGGCATGCCGTCGGCGTCCACACGCCGTAATTGATTCGCAGGCAGCTCAGCTTCGGCCAGGACCGAAACGAACTCGGCCGGCGGGGAATAGCCGGCCGTGTGGTCGACGCCAATCTGTTTCTTGTATACGAGATGCCCGCCCAGATAGGCCGACAGGCTTGAAACCATTAAACCAAGCCAAGCAAACCGCCGCCCGGCAGGCCGCGAATGGCTCCGTCGGAGGGCCAGCGATGTGACAAAGCACAGGGTGGCGGTAACATTGAGTAGACCGTGCGCGAGACCGATGCGGCGTGGCTCGCCCCCGCCGATCTTTGACCAATCGGCCAGTCCGGTAATCGCCGCCGCCGCCGCTCCGACTAGCCCGACTTTAATGGCTGCGTCCGCTCCTCGCCGTATGGCGCGTCGCCCGGTCTTCGCCTCGATGAGGTCAAGAACCGCCGCGGCAGTCCAGGCGCCGAGCGGCACGTCTGTCAATACGACATGGAGCGGATGGCCCAACCACGTGCCATGCAGAAATTTGGCGCCCTTAGGTCCGATGGCGCCGTCACGATCAAGGGCCGCAGCGACGGCAGGCTGCAACCGATCTGCAATCGGCTCCAACCAATCTTGCTTGTTGATCATCTCGACAGGTACGTTGTCAGGCATAATACCCTCCGCAAAATGACAACAGAGTAAGCAATAAGCGTTCCTCTGTTCGGCGATAAAAAAGTGCGCTTAATCCTGCTGCTTAGGCTTTTGTCGCTGATCGTTTGTCGCAGCGAC
>DASTOD010000667.1:0-4754 GCA_035762645.1 Binatia bacterium
AAAAGTCTAGATACTGTTTGCCATCGATATCGTAAACGTAGCTGCCCTTGGCGTGGTCCACCACGACCGGCTCGTCGTAATAGGTTGCGACGCACGAAAAAAGGTATTTCTGATGCTTATCGATGATTTCTTGTTTGTTCATTTTAAATTGCTGCTTACGCTTGGCTCCCATCTCTTTCCTCCCCCGCGGGCGGGGGAGGACGAAGGAGGGGGAACTCAGTGGCGCCGCAAAAAATCGAGTATGGGCGGATGGCCCTTGTCCGGCATCTCACGCAGGTAACCATGGCGCCCGCCCTCGACCAAAACCAGCTCGGCGTCGGGGATCTTCTGCGCAAGCGCCCTGGACGATTCGACGTGACTGCCAGTCCCTCCCTCATGGGTATCTTTGCTGCCGACGATGACCAGCGTCGGCGCGGTAATTTTGTGTATCAGGTCGGTTGTCTCATGGCACTGGCGGGCGACGACATGGCGGAGGTAACACTTGAGCGGCGGCACTTCCTCGACAATTAGATCCTGAAATTGTTTCACTACCTCCGGATGCTCCTTCATGAATTGATCGGTAAACATGAACCCGGGGCCCCAGTGATCGTGCTGATATTTCTGGTAGCCCTTTTCGATCATTTCAAGCGCCGTCTCTAGCGGCACACCGCGGGGATAATCTTCGAGTCGGTCGCTGTACTTTCCCGATCCGCTTCCAGAAAGGACCAGGCTTCGCACCTTTTCCGGATAGTCCAATGCGATCCATTGGGCAACCCGACCGCCCATGGAATGGCCCATGATGTGCGCTTTGCGAATGCCAAGCGCATCCATCAATCCAGCGCAGTCCTTCGCAAATAGGCGCGTCGAGTAAGGCGCATCCGGTTTGTCGCTGCGACCCAGCCCGCGGTGATCGTAAATCAGAACTTGATAGTGCTTGGAGAACTCCGGCACTTGAAAAACGCGCCAGGGAGCCAGGCTGATGCCGGTGCCGGCAACAAGCACTAACGGATCTCCCTCTCCATACAGCTCGTAATAAAGATCGACGTCGTTTACTTTGACCTTGCCGCTTTTGACGGGTTTGGGAGCTTCCATCGTACCCTCTATTACGCAGGCGATATGGGACAAGAACCCCGATGTGCAGTGACGCTATCCAATCCGAAAATCGGTGTCAATAAACCATTGCGGATGACTCACTTCGCGAAACCCGTAACTTGCCATAAATCGAATCGGTGCCCGGTGAACGGCGATGGCACGCAGCAGTTTCGAGTCTCGGGTCCCGGGTCTCGAGTTCCTCCTCCCTCACCCAAAACACGAGACGCGAGACTCGGAACCCGAAACTGGCCAGTTGGTTTTGTTACAAATCGATCCTGCCCGGCCCGTAAACGACCCTTCCCGGTCGGGCGCCGGTATGATGGCCGGCGTCGACGACGACCTGACCGTTCACCAAAACATAGTCAATTCCCTTTGGGTACTGTTTCGGTGCGTCATAGGTTGCCGTGTCCGAAACCGTATCGGGATCGAACACCACCACGTCGGCCCAATAGCCCTCCCGGAGGAGCCCGCGGTCCTTGAGGCCGAGCACCTGGGCCGGCAGTGAAGTCATCTTGCGAACGGCGTCCTCGAGCTCCAGAACCTTCTCTTCTCGGGTGTACTTTCCGAGCACTCGGGGGTTGGTGCCGAAGCTGCGTGGATGCGGTTTGCCGGGATAGTTCAGGTTAAGCGCGCTCCCGTCCGAGCCGATCGAAACCCATGGCACGCGCATTACGGTCTTGACGTCTTCTTCCGACATCGTGTGATGCACACCGTGAATAAACATGCCTTCTTCGTAGATCAAATCGAAGCAGGCGCTGGCCGGGTCTTGGCCGCGGATTTTAGCGATTTCGGCAAGGGTTTGGCCCTCGAAGACTTTTAAGCGTTCGGTGTCCAGACGAGCTGCGACGACTCCGTCCCAGCCGCCGTGTTCGTTGACGTATTGGTCGAACTCCGGATCCTTGAGAACCCTTTCACGAAAGGCCGTGTTTTTGAATTGCGAGATCGTTTCATTCACCGGCGCGTCCTGCACCCAGCGGGGAAAAAGCCGCCGCCACGGATGCTGCATCGCCGTATAGGGATATTGATTCGCCGTGATTTCCAGCCCCTCGCGCCGCGCCTCTGCGATTTGCTCCACGACCTGGCGCACCCGGCCCCAGTTCCTCTTCGCCCGCATCTTTAGATGATAGACGTGAACCGGGATCGCCGATTCCCGGGCCACCCGGAGTGCCTTGGCCAGCTCCTCCATGATATCGAAGCCTTCGCTGCCCAAATGAACGCCGTAGTAGCCGCCGTAGCGCCTGGCCACTTTCGCCATTTCGACGACTTCATCGGGATATTCCGGTCCCTTGGCATGCCAGGCAGCGGTGAGGCCCAGCGCGCCCTGTTCCATCGCTTGAGCAATCAGCTGGTTCATCTTCTGGCGTTCGACGGCGTTCGCCGGCCGCTCATCGAACCCGACCACGACTCGCTTGACCTGCTGCGGTGACACACCCGAAGCCACGTTGATCGAGATGCCGCCCTTCATGACTTTTTCGAAGTAGCCGGTGAAGGTGGTCCAGTCGGTCTCGATTCCGTTGCGCCGGCGATGTTCGGAGCGGTATTCCTCCAGCACGGCGCCTTCCAGCGGCGCGACTGTTTGGCTCTCGCCGATGATGTCCAGCGTCACCCCCTGGCGCACTTTGCTTTCCGCATTGCCGTCGGCAACCAGCGGCTGATCGCTGTGCGTGTGCATATCGATGTATCCAGGAGTGACGACTCGTCCCTTGGCCGAGATCGCCCGATGGCCGGATTTCGGATCGATCTTTCCCAGGGCGGCAATTTTGCCGTCCTTTATCGCAACGTCGGCATAACACCAGGGGTTCCCCGCGCCGTCGATCACTCTCCCGCTATGAATGACAACGTCGAATTCGGCCATTAGCGTCTCCTATCGATAGGTTACTCAGCCGTATACCACCGTGATTTTCTTGCGACAAGAAGCGCGTGCATTGGGGGTGGTTCTTGATCAGAGACCAAACCGGCCAAATGTGGTAGAAGTCAGAACGAGGTGGGTTCATGATCCGACCTGAGTTCCGAAAGATGTTGCTGGACCAGCGCGGCGCCGCGGTCATTCTGTGGAGCTGTTTCATGATCTCTATCGTTGTCTACATCGTGATTGCCGATAATGTGCTTGCCCGCCCGCGTTTTTCGCAGGGCTTCGGGTTCGGACAGATCATCAGGACCGTCCTGTGGGTGCTTACGCTTATCGATCTAGGTTATTACGCATGGTGGAAAAAGCGTTATCTCGCGCCCGAGGTCATTCTCGGCGAGTCGAAGAAAACAAAAATGCTGCGAGCCTTGGAAGGACACCAGGGCGCGCAAGAAGAACGCGCAGCGTCCGTGGTTTCGACCTATGTCATCCGCAAAGTTGTGCTCTTTGCGATTATCGAAGCGATTGCCGTTTACGGCTTGGTGCTTGCGCTGGTGGGCCGTTATCTATCGGATCAGTATTTTTTGTCCGCGCTGAGCTTGCTTCTGCTGGCGGTTGAATTTCCATCGGAGAAATCGCTGCAGGCGCTCATTCAACGCCTTGAGATTTCCGGATAGTGGGCTGTCCCGGAAATACATTGTAAGGAAACCTATACTCGCGCCCGCCATTTGCCCCGCTTGGTCGAATGGCGCAGCGCGCCTTGCAGGCGTTTAAGAAAAACGCGCCGCGGCATCTCTTTAGCGCCGAAGCTCATCAGATGCTCCGTGGTCATCTGCGCATCGATGAACTGAAACTCCCAATCTTTCAAATGCTCGACCAATGCCGCCAGGGCCACTTTTGAGGCATCGGTCATGAAGTGGAACATAGATTCACCAAAAAAGGCTCTTCCTAACGACAAACCGTAGAGCCCACCCACCAATTCGTCTTCAAACCAGGTTTCGACGGAGTGGGCGTAGCCCAATCCGTGTAAGTGAATATACGCTTGTTGCATCTCCTCTGTAATCCAGGTTCCCTTCTGCCCCTTTCGAGCGACGCTCGCGCACGCCCGGATGACCTCCTCGAAGGCGCGGTCGAATGTGACTTGAAAAGTGTCTTTTTTGATCGTCTTCCGCAGGCTCCTGGAGATGCGAAACTCGTCGAGCTCGAGAACGAATCGCGGGTCTGGCGACCACCACAGTATCGGTTGGTCCTCTGAAAACCAGGGGAATATGCCCAAGCGATAGGCTTCCAGCAATCTCTCGCTGGAGAGATCGCCGCCGACCGCCAGAAGCCCGCTGGGATCAGCGTACTCCGGCGGTGGAAAAACCAGTTCTTCTATAAGACGGTAAATCGGCATAAGCGGGCCGTTATTTTACCTTGACGGCCCGTATTTTTCACGCCAACTACGAGAGCGTCAGGGGTGAGGCGTAAGGAGTAAGGTGCGGCGAATCTAAAGTCAGAATTCAAAAGCGGAGAGGTCTGCAATCCGGAAAGCCCCTCACGCCTTCCGCCTAACGCCTGACGGTCCGTGGCCGCGTTTGCAAAACAGTGGCGTAAGAGCCGATGCTTTGCCGTCGACGTGGCGAGGAGGTGTTTATGTTCAAGCGCATCGATCATGTCGCCGTTCACGTGCGCGATCTCGATCGCTCCGTTGCTTTCTACGAGCAGCATTTCGGCTTTAGAAAGTATTTTCAGCATGCCGCGACGGGCGGTTTGCAGATCGCTTATCTTAAACTGGGCGACACGGTGCTGGAGCTAACACACAGGTCCGATGGCGCCGTGGCCGGGTTTCACTTCT
>DASTOD010000668.1:0-3504 GCA_035762645.1 Binatia bacterium
GTAGCCCAGGGTTTTGCTCGATGCGCCAAGAAAGATTTTGGTCTTCTCCTGGGCCGCAACGGAAGCAGTGAAAAGGAACGAGACGAGAACAGTCAAACATCCAAAACGGCCCAACATGCTACCCTCCGTCACTTGACTTCACATGAGAGAGACAACAGATGATGATCCTGCTGAAAAACCCTCCGTTCGTCCTTCGAGAGTCTCAGGACGAACGGAGGAGCGGATGAAATCATTGGAGATTTTCCGTTCATGCTGAGCTTAGTCGAAGCATTCATAGGGTTTTTCAGCAGAATCAGATAATGAGGCGTTACTGCAGTAGCCATGATGCTCGTTGAGTGATCGACGGAGTTCCCAACGTGCGGCTGAGTTCAAGCCATTTAGGATCCATTTGAGCAGCCAACCAAAAAGTTAATTGAGCCTTCTGCGATGAAAAAGGCCCGGAAAAGCCGGCTACGCCCGCGGCGGCGCGCTGTGCATCGAAAGGAACACGAGAGTGCACAAACTCTTCGTGCGTTTTATCTCCTCGAGCGTAAGGTGCCAACCACTCGAGGGTACGACCGATCGATTGACCCTTCGAACCTACGGTTGCAAACAATGCTTGTCCCTGCCGGTGGACGAACAGTGCCGCTTCGAGCAAAGGCTCCACACTGTAAACCGCATAATGGATTGCATCGCGCTCGGCAAAGTCGACTGTCTCGCCGCTCGGCAACAGGTTATCCTCAATTTGACGGGCAAAGACCGCTTCAGCCGCGGCGATCAGCGCGGGCTTGCGACAAACGTGCGCGCCCATTACAGCGAGCTTGACGCGATGGCTTTGCCAGTTGTTGGTGCTGGTCTTGCGAGACCCGGGCTGTGATTGGGTGTAACGAACCGCGAGGTCACACGCGAACTGCCGCATGCGCTGCGGCAAAGAAGGCGGTAAGGCGGGGCCGGCCGATCGGTAGGCAAGCAGCCACTCACCCAGCGCGGTCTCATCGATCGGATTTCCGCTGATCCGGTACACGTCGAGCCAAGCTGTGAGGTAGCGGGCGTATCCGTCCAAATGGCGCGGTTCGCGGTCCATCGCGTAAGCGTTCGCCAGGACAGATATCGAGCGCCAATCTCTCCTGACCTGGGCAGCCCTTTGGTAGGCAGGCAGCGTCGGTAGCGTGCCTTCCGTATGAACCACCGGAAGCGGATTGGGACTGCGCTCCAAAGCGGCAGCGGCCGCGCGCAGCAGAGCCGCTCGCTCTTCAGCTGGCAGTGAAAGTTCGGCGACTCTTTCTACCGCGAGCGGCGCAGAAAACGACACCGGCTCCAAATCGACTGGAGTACTACAGCCGGCAGCTGCGAGGATACAGGCGAGCGGCAACGCCACGACCGCCCACTGATTGAGCAATGACAAAACCTTCGGTAGCCGACGAGAGCCGGTCCAAACGCATTTCGCAGTTCGCTGGCAGATATTCGACACCGTCTTTCTAACGACGGGTTCAGGAGCGCGCGACGAACCCGCTAGAAATGAGGACGCCGCTGTTCCGCGCGTCCCCTGGAGCCCCTGACTAGACGTGCCTAAACGATTTGATGGAGCTGTTGCCTTCCCCAAAGAGGCACCAGGAATATTTTGGACTCTCGACGTATGGAGCGTTCCGCCCCTTATGCGGAATCACCGCTACGAGGTCTGCAACCGATTTACCGTTCGGTAGCTGAACGAAATCAACTGCGTTTCCACTGAGGCAGACTTGCTCGGTGCGGTCCGAGAATACCAAAGTGAAAATGCAGTACCCCATGCCCGACTCGCCCGCGCGATAAAGCTCGTTGGCGAATCGCGGCGGAAGACGAAACGGGCTTTCACAGATTGATGCAACGTCGGCGATTGAGATGTGGCGCTTCCCCTTGTCGTCTTCGGGCCATACGCCCCAAGCGTCAATGTAGGACTGCGCGTCCATCACATAGACGCATGGAACCGCGGTGCCGTTGGTGAGCGCGACGCTGCAAGGACGGTATGCAAGTTTCCCGTCGGTGCTCGGAGCTATAGCCTCCCACGATGCAAGCAGGCTGGCGGGTAACGGCGGAAAAGATTTTTTGCCCGGCACGTACGGCGTGAGATGCTGACTCATTGGTATACCTAAACGACAAGTAAGCTGCGAATTAGTCGAAATCTCCGGAGCGTCACTTTTGCGCCTGCAGCGATCCTTCTCTCTTGGCGACCTCGAGCGCCGTATTCCTGTCGCGGTCGATCATCGAGCGAAACTCGGACGGCGAGACATATCCAACGACTCCTCCCGTTTTTTCGATCCTGGCGCCGAATTCTTTGGACTTTACTACTTTGTCGGCTGCGGCCGTGAGCGTATCGATGACCGGTTTGGGCGTGCCGGCAGTCACGAAGGCCCCGGCCCAGCTATCGAGGTAATCTCCTTTGATTCCCAGCTCGGCGGTTGTCGGAACCGAGGGTAGCCCCCTCATTTTGTTGGCGCCCAGCAGCGTCAAGGTGCGGAGCTTTCCCGCGCTTTCCTGCGGCAGCGTTGCGATCGCGGTGCCGATGACAAAATCCAGGTGCCCGCCCAACAGGGCTGGAATATATTCTCCGCCTCCCTTGTACGGAACATGTTTGATCTTGATGCCGGTGACCTGCGAAAAGATCAGCGAGTTAAAATGGCCGCCGACGCCTGTACCCGCTGTTCCATAGGACAATTTGTTCGGGTTCTTTTTGGCCGCTTCAATCAGATCATTGATGGTCTTGTATGGGGATTCGGCCCGAACCGTCAGTCCATCGGGCGCCGATGTGATAAACGCGACAGGATAGAAATCCTTGTTGGTGTCGTATTTGACGTCCTTGAGAGTAACCGGCGCCAAAACCATTCCGCCGAGCGTATTCACCAGAATACTGTAGCCGTCCTTGGGCGCGTTGAGCATGCTTGTAGCGGCAAGGCTGCCGGTCGCCCCGCCCTTGTTGATCGGCGTGATCGGAACGTTGAGCACCTTTGACATCTCTTCGGCAAAAATCCTTCCGGTCACGTCGGCGAAACCACCGGCAGGAAAAGCGACGACCATCTCGATTGCCCTTGAAGGATATTTCTCCTGAGCGCCAACCCAACCCGGCGACCCGAAGGAGATCGCCAGCGCGAACGCGAACACAAGCAGAACCTTCTTCTCAATCAGACCCATTTCGGTTTCCTCCTTTTGAATCAAAAGCCAAAGATTCCTTTCGGCAGCCTGATTTTTAGCCAGAGCTCAAACAGTGAGAAAGTCCCAACTGCCGCAACTATTGCCACAGCAACAGCCCGGGGCCAACTGGTTCCGTTCACCCTCAGGAGAAAGCTCAAGAGGAAAAGAGTGGAGAAAGCGAACCCGACCCTTTCCAAAAAAAGCGCATAGAGAACCAGCGATGCCAAAACCAACAGGACCTTACGCCAATCGGTTCCGATGACCTGGCGGTCCGCCGCGTTTGTGTCTGCGGTAGGGCTGGCGATAAGCACGAGCGCCAACAGCGCCAGAGTCAGTCCCGACCAGAAAAAGATGAAGCCG
>DASTOD010000669.1:0-4522 GCA_035762645.1 Binatia bacterium
AGCAACCCTCCTAAAACCGGCAGAAAATGTCTCTTCACGTCCTTATCCTCCTGCGTCATCGCATGGTGACGCGTCTTGTTAATAGTTGTTGATTTGCCTCTGCCCGGTTTCATGCCGCTCGCGCGCGCGGCAAAAAAAACCGGCAACTCTTTTGTTGCCGGTTTCACCACTCGCTCCCTGACTCCCTTGGTGACCACGTTGGGCGGTCAGTTCATCGCGTCAACAAAATTTTATCTCTGAACCCATCCCACGTCCGGCATGCATGCGATGCCTTTTGTGGTTGGATCGAGTTCGATCGCACGTAGAGCAGCAATTGTGCCGAGACCGGCCGCAGGCGGATTCCTTCCCTTTTTGCGCAAGAGATTTCTTCAACTCATGTTTTTTCACAGCAGGACCGTTGTCAGTTTTCGGCGTATTGCCAAAGCGTCTGCCGTGACAACAGCGGAATTTGTCATAGTGTCACGAGCGGTCAGAGACGAGATCATTCTGGAGAACTTAAGTAAGGAGGGAGGAAATGGGTGTAAAAAGTGGTTCTTTCGGATTTACTGTGGAAGAGTGTTCACGCGACAGATACCGGGCTCGACACACCGGAAACCGGAGGCAATTAAGAACCGATTCATTTGTACATTTTGCGCGGCGCGAATATCAAACCCACTCGGTGACAAACTTTTGTAAAGTGGAAGTGGCGTTACACAAATTGCGTCATTTCATCGATTCTTGTGTTGCATTCCCTGCAACCAAAACGTCTGGTTCTCGGTAGTTTGTAGATAAGGTCGTCATATATCTTTCGGTACGTTATTTGCGCTTGCCAGGGTCTGGACTCCAAGCTTGGATGTGTGAAATCGGAGAGAGATTTTTGAAAACGTCTCCACGAGTAACAGACAGGGGATTTAATGACGTTCCAGAGATTTAGAGGCAGCGTGTCCGACAATCAAGGATTTACAGTCGCCGAGATAATGGGTGCGTTGGTCGTCTTCGGCATAGTTACGGCAGTCGCGGTTCCGAGTTATGTGTCCCTTCAGCCGGGCCTTCGGCTGAACGGAGCTGCACGGCAAGTATTAGCAAAACTCATGTGGGCCCGATCGAAGGCGGTGGAGCAAAACAGCACCTATGCTGCCATTTACCCGACGAGCGTCACTTTTCAGATATTCAATGACACAAACGGCAACGGGTCACCTGATGGTGGCGAGTGGTCTCAGAACTTTGACATCAGTAGCGACTATCCTGGTGTGACCCTTAGTCAGAGCGGTGCGGATCCGATCTTCAACTCGCGTGGAACAGCAAACAGCGGTACGACAGAGATCACCATTAGTAATTCAAGCGGCTCACGAACGGTTACTGTCACTGCTACGGGAAACGTCAGGATCAATTAAGATGACTGACCGGCAAATCTTTCTGCGGAACAAACTGTCTAAGTCGCAAGGCGGTTTTACGCTCATTGAAATGCTCGTCGCGGTCCTCGTCTTAACAATCGGATTACTGGGAACGGCAGGGCTCACAGCCCAAGTGGTCCAGGGTAATTTTTTCAGCAAGAACATCACTTCGGCAACCGTAATTGCACAGACTCAGCTCGAATCGGTGCAAAACAAGGGTTATGCAGGCGCAACGACGGCGAGCTTTTCATCAGCAGCAGCAAGCGTCAACATGGGCGGAGTCAGCTTTTCCAGAACAACGACGATCGCGGAAAATTCACCGGCAAGCAATATGAAGACGGTTACTGTCACAGTGACCTGGAATGAAAATAACAACGTCGGCCGCGCGGTCACTTTAGAGACGATTTTGGCGCAGTGAGAAAGCAAAATGGCACCTTCGCTGACCGGAAAAACAAGTGGGTTCACGCTGACTGAGCTGATGGTAGCGATGGCCATCAGCATGGCCGTTTTGGCTGCGGTGACAACCACGTTTATGACACAGGCCAAAATCTATAATGCCCAAGAGCAAATTAACGAGATGGAGCAAAATGCACGTGGCGCTTTGGATGTGATTACTCGAGAACTGAAGATGGCAGGCTACAAGCCCAACGGGGGAACCTTTGTTGGAATCACCTACAGCGCATCGCAGTTAAGAATTCAGGCCGATCTGGTTGGGAATGATGGACTAACAACGGGCGCCAACGAAGACATCATTTATTCTCACGATGATTCCAACGATCAGATTGTACGCAATGGCGCCGTTCTTGCCGATCACATTACGGCGTTCACGTTTAGTTACCTAGACTCCGCTGGAGCGTCGACAAGCGTTTCCGCTAACATCCGGCAGGTCAGCATTAGCATCACAGCTCAAACGGCGCATCCGGACCCGAACTACACGGCCAATAACGGCTATAGGACCTACTCAGTAACGGCAACCGTGACCCCACCCAATCTCGCCCTTTAATTTAGAGGCTTGGAAGGACGATGAGCGATAAGGCAAAGAAAAGTTTTAACTTAAGGATTTTAGAATGTGACGGCGGTTTCGTTCTTATTGCCGGCTTGACGCTGCTTACGGCCTTAGTTTTGCTCGGGACGACGGCCTACATATTGAGCTCGACCGACATTAGAATCGGCGGGAATTTTAGAAATAGCCAGTTAACGCTGCAAGCTGCCATGGCAGGTGCCGAACACGCTCGAGAAGCTCTTCGGGCTCTGAACGCGTCCAGTACCGTTGCAGATTCGTTTAGCGAGGAACTGCTCAGTCGGGTGGGTGTTAACCTGGTTCTAAATGGATACTCCACGACTACCGACGATGTATCCATGGCCAGCGGCACAATAGGAACTGCACCGGGCACGGTTACTTATGTCGCGTACCTAACAAACGATTCCGCCGAGGGCGCCTCAAACGTAATCGATTCGAACAAGAAGGTCATTATCACTTCGGTAGCCAACGGGCCAAATAACGCGAAGGCTAGAGTCGAAATAGCTGTGAATCTATACACGATGGCTGATACTCCAGCTACGATTTATGCCAAGGGAGACGTTACTGGTAACGGCAGTTCTTTGACCATCAGCGGGATTGACAATTGTGGCGCTTCAAGCGCGCTGGCACCCATCTACACCAAGGACCCAGCTGAAACCGATTTGAATGGCACTCCGATTCTTCTCGGTAATCCGCCGACACCAGAACATGGTTCCTTAGACATCGATATCGGAAGCTATGTCGATGCCATGAAAAAAGCAGCATCCGTTACTTTGACTGCCGACCAAAACGGAGGGGATATTGGAAGCTCGACAAACTACCAGACGGTATACTCATGGCCCGATGATCCGGCTAATACGAACAACCAGGGCCTTAAGCTCCAGAACCTCACTGGCTACGGCACGCTTCTCGTCAAGGGTGATTTAGAACTGGGCGGCGGGTTTACTTGGTATGGTCCTATTTTGGCTACTGGTTCGATAACCCTGAATGGTGGAGGCGGCGCGGGAATTAACATCTACGGTAAAGTTCTATCGGGAACTTCAACTCTCACGGACGTTACCGTTAATGGTAGCAATACCATCACATATGACAGCTGCCAGATAAAAAAAGCCATGGCGGGGGCCTCGCTCAAAGTCGCTGCTTGGAAGCAATTTTATTAGCGCCTCGATCTAAGTTGCGCCTCAGCCGCATCACCCATTTCACTGATCTCCGCAAACTCTCGAAGGTAGTCGTTGGATCGACCGCTGGCTTGAATTGTTCTTCTCAAGGCGGTCAGCGCCTTCAAAAATTCCTGGAGTTGTGAATTCGACATTCCGGCTACGGTTTGAGACCTCTGCTTCAAGGTCTCAAAATCTTTGAAGATGGGATCAGTCTCTCGTGCAGCTCTGGTTTTGGCCGTGGCGACTGGCGATTGCCCCTTTTCCTTCTGATCTGCGACCGGGACTGATGGAGTTTTGGGCTGCCTTGGTTTCAACGGGGCGGGTTCTTTGAGCGGTCTGTCGGAGTGTTCAATTTTGCTTACGAGAGCCCGGTCAACGCCGAATACCCCGCCGTACGTGTCGAACATCACCTGCTGCCCCTCCGGCCAATAGCGACCCGTCACAATCTCTCTGCCGTTTTTGAGTTTTATGACGTAAGAGGCCTCTCCAGCCGTATGACAGACCAAGGCAACCACGAGTACGAGTAGTAAACTCCCGGGTCGCGAAAGGGTGTTCCAACTTCCTGTCATGAATGTGCGCAATTATGCGTGCAGATGAGGGCAAAGTCAAAACTGAGTCAGCATCAGGCCAGGATCGGGCCCTAAGAAAGGCGGAGCGTTACATTCCTACTTTTGTTTCTCTTACCAAGCTATGGGCAAAACACTGACCGACTCTATCAGAGTCCGTCAGATTGCAGGCCTTAATATCTGCTACGATATACTTTTTCCCCTCCGTTTGATCCGCACAATTCGGGTCATTTTGTGAATCGGGCCATACGCACACCGCCCGGATGCATATTTTCGCCCAGGCTTTGATCTGTTGGTCGCATTGGTTAAAAACATTTATTGGATCAACAACCGGAGCAAAATAACACCTGTTCCCGGTTGGATCAGCCAATTCCTTAAAGGCTTTCAAGACCGGTGGCTGCG
>DASTOD010000670.1:0-8071 GCA_035762645.1 Binatia bacterium
GGCTCGGGTTTGAATCGTTTCGCGCGGAGATCATGAAACTCGCGCCTTACGCGAAAGAGAGGGTAGGGGAGCTGCGGAGCTGGGACGATGTACAGCTCTTGACCGTCCGGGTGGACCGATTATTGGAATGGTTCCGGCCGGGGCTGCTGTGCATTGGCGATGCGGCGCACGCCATGTCTCCGGTCGGCGGCGTCGGGATTAATCTCGCGATTCAGGATGCAGTGGCGGCCGCCAACGTTCTCTTCAAACCGCTGCGGGAAGGACAACTCACGATCGATCACCTACGCCAGGTCCAGAAACGGCGCGAGCTACCCACGCGAATAACGCAGTGGCTCCAGGTGGCGGTGCAGCGCAGGATCATTGCGCGCGTATTGGGAGAGACCAGACCCGTCAAGCCGCCGCTTGCGGTCCGCTTGCTGGCTACCGTTCCATGGCTCCGGCGCATCCCCGCCCGCATCGTCGGCGTCGGCATCCGTCCGGAACATGTCAGCCGGGAGATAACACGGCTCCGGTAGCGCGTCTGCGCTGCATACAACAAAAATAAAATCGCTGCTTGCGCCTTGGAGTCGCTCCGCCGGTCCGACGGCGTAGAGATTTGGAAGGCGTGCCGAATGCACAGCATAGTCGCAGGTGATTGTTGGGCTAGTCAATCGAATTAAAACCATCTGTTGATACCCCGTCCGTTTCGCCAGCGCTGCGGTGATTCCGAAAAGGTACTTCTTGACTCTCCTTTGCTGGGCTATGATAGGAATGAGCTGAGCCAATTCCAGGACCGGGTTCATGACAGACACCGTTCGAATCAACACCGGCTTTGCCACCATCGGGCAGGGCGCGGGGCCGATGATGGTGACATGGAAGGCGGGGCTGTTCGAAAAGCATGGGCTCCGTATCGATAGGCCGCGGATCATGGGTGGCGCCAAGGGAGTGGTTCGCGGGCTTGTCTCGGGCGAGATTCAATTTGGCAACCTGGCCGCGCCGGCGCCGTTGAGGGCGAATGTTCGGGGCGAGGCGGATCTGGTGTTTTTGACCGGCGGGATTAATCAGCAGTTCGTGATGGGAAGACCGGGCATTGATCGTCGAGAGCAATTAGCCGGAAAGAGGATCGGCTTTGTCGGCGACGGCGGTTTGAACGATGCGCTCGTCAATTTCGTCATCGAGAAGTTGGAGATCTCAGGGATTGCGGGCTTGCACAAAGCCTCCATACCACCCGGAGGCGACAAAGAAATTGAGGCGCTGATCGGCGGCAGATGCGACGCCATTGTCATCACACCGCCGGAGTCCATATACGCGCAAAGAAGGGGCTGTCGCTATTTGGTTGATTTCTCCGAGTACGGTTTGAATTACGCCCTCGGCGGAATCGCCGCCCGCCGCGACTATGTCGAGGATAACCCGGAGATCAGCAGAAAATTCATTAAAGCCTATGTCGAGGGGATGCACCGCTACCGTGCAGACCGGGAGTTCACGATTGAGGTTCAGGCGGAGTATAGCGGAATTCAAGACCGCTCGGTGGCCGAAGCGACCTACGATCTGACCCAGCCAGGAATGCCCTCCGTGCCTTATCCGGTCGTTTCCGCGCTCCAGACCCTGCTCGATTTCATGGCGAAGGAACTTCCGGAAGCGAAAAATGCGGATGCCCGGCGATTCATCGACGATCGCTTCATCCGCGAGTTGGACGAGAGCGGATTCATTTCTGCGCTTTCGGCTCAAAGGTGATCGGTCATTCTTCGGACGGCTCCGGCTCACCCACCATACGCTTCTATATGACAGGTCAAAGCCACCGTGTGCATGGGATCAGAGACTGATGATGCGAAGATTCAATCACAAAGTGTAAGTTTCGCCGGCGTTCTCGGACCCACGCGTGTAAGAAAGTCGATCTCTTCTTTAGTCAACATGGCGTCACCTTGAAAGAGAGCTTTTTCTTATATTCATAGAGTTGCGACGGGCAAAAATGCAAGAGAAGCTTGCTTACCGCTTCGGTCAATCACCCTAGCCGGGCTGGGTGAGCAACTCCCAAGCCACTGCCTATATTTCCTGAAATCTAAGGAATCTTGTTAACCAGCTTACGCCACCGTCGTAAACTTCTCAATTATGGAGCATCGAATGGCTGAAAGTGCTGCACAGGTTGCTCTGCGCTCGGCGAGGTTTGCGCGCGATTGTTTGACCGTTGACCATTTGCCGCGGTAATTAAGACTACGGGACTCGCATAATCGAAGGTTACAGCTCAGGAGAAGGTTTGAACAAGGAATGGTCGATCCGCAAGATGTCACGGTAATTCGCTGAGGCAGTAAGGCATGTCCGAGAAAACCGAAGTCCCGGCGGACCCGCCACCGTCGCTCGTCTCCGTTACACACCTGGTGTACGCCTTGCACGCCTTGAGCCTGCTAATCGGCGTGACGACCGCAGCGACTATTGTCGGTGCGTTCGTCTTTGGTGTACCCTCGATCATTGCCGTCGTCATCAATTATGTAAAAAGGGGAGAGGCAAGAGGGACCTTCCTCGAGTCACACTTTCGCTGGCAGATTCGGACGTTCTGGTTTGCGCTCCTCTGGTGCATGATCGGCGCGGTGCTGTTCGCGACTATCGTCGGCATTCCCTTGGCGGTAGTGGTCTTCTTCGCAGCCGGCGTCTGGACCATTTACCGGATCGCTCGCGGGTGGCTGGCGCTGCGAGATCGAAAGCCGATGTATACGAACAGTTGACTGCGGATCCGGGACGCGACGCCCCACCGTTCCTGATAAGCTGATCTCGACAACCCGACGTCGGCAGCCTGCAATTTTTGTATGCCAACCTCGCTAGCCCCATTGACAGCGACTTTCCTCGCGACGTTTTTCGCGTCGAGTCTGCTGACGCTTACGTCGGCTTTTTCCTGGTACGACAAAGGCCATCGCATCGTCGGCTTGATCGCCCAGGCGAATCTCGTCGCCGACGCGCGCAACGAGATTCAAAAGATACTGCCCGGGAGCTTGACCTTGGCCGATGCGGCCGTTTGGCCGGATCATGAGGGCAGGAGCATACGAGATTTCGACCCTCTCCATTACGTCAGTATTCCCGAGAATGCCAGTGGCTACGATCAAGCACGCGACTGCCCGGACAGAAACTGCATGGTTGAAGCTCTCAAATGGTTTTTAGCGGTCGTCGCGGATAAGAATGCCTCGATCATAATGAGGAGATTCGCGCTTCACTATGTCGCCCACCTGGTGGGCGACATGCACCAACCGCTCCATGCCGGGCGAGCCAAGGATCGAGGTGGGGTCGATATTCTTGTGTCTTACAGAGGGCAGACAACGAATCTTCACTTTTTTTGGGACACAAACCTGGTAGAGCTGGAAACGGGGAGCGAGGAGGAGATCGCCAAGCGGCTCACTGCGAATCTCACGGAAGAAGAGCGTCTCAAATGGCAGGCCGGCGATCCTAAACAGTGGACGAACGAATCGTTGATCCTGGCCAGGTCGCACGCGTACAAGACCGGACCCTCGGTTGAGCTGTCCGATGATTATGTGGAGAAAGCCCGCCCGATTGTCCGAAGCAGGCTTGCACAGGCAGGAATTAGGTTGGCCTGGTTGTTGAACACCGCTTTGAAATAAGGAACAGCGGGCGGACAGGTTCATGACGGCCACACGAGGAATGCCGTCCGGGCGTTGTCCCGTCGTTTCCGCGCTTCAGACCCGGCTCGATTTCATGGCTAAGGAACTTCCGGAAGCGAGAACTGCGGATGCCCGGCGATTCGTCGACGATCGCTTCATCCGCGAGTTGGACGAGAGCGGATTCTTCGTGCGCTGTCGGGTCAGGAGTGATTACCCGTGACAATACCGCAACGAGCTCAGTATTTCGAGAGAACCGCCAATAGCTCCTGCGCGCCGGCCGGCGGCGGTACTCTGCCTGAAAGAATGTCTCGGGCACCGACGGACTCACCGTAATATGCTGCGTTCACCCGGTCTCGGGTGCCGATGACAGTTCCCTCAAGGGATATACCCGCGAAAAGTCCCTGGCTGCGGCTGTAAGTATACATAGCCGCGCCCACGGCGACGCCGGCCTCGGCGGTACGTCCCACAGGACCTGCCGCTACACTCAGAGCGCCGCCAAGGGTGACGTTTCCGCCCTTGGCGAACGCATCCACAGCCTCTGAAGTATTGAGAACGATGACGAGCTCAGAGACCTCAGCCCCCGCCTGAAAGCCGACTCCTAGTCCTCCCGTGCCGATTGCCGAAGGGCCGCTCCAACCTTTTTCGGTTCGCGCAACGACAACTCCCGTGCCACCTCTGACAGTGCCGATGAATCCGGCTTTGGTAACGTTAAGGATTGCCAAACCTCTCGCAGAGCGCATGACTGCGGGCGGAATTGCTCGCTCCGGGATCGCCTCGAAGCGTTCAATGATCGCCACCGCTTGGTCGACGTCTCCCTGCATGGTTTCACGGCTCGAGGGGATAGCGCACCCGTTCAATAGTGTTACGGCGAGTAGAAAGATAATTGACCTCATCCTGGCACCCTCCTCTTGGTCAACCTACAGTGCGTGCACACCGTCGGATGGGTCATCAATAGCAGATGCGGGGACGCAGTAAAATAGGCCAGAAGACGAAGTTCTCAAAAGCTGCGCCTGTCAGCGGGCCGGGATAGTCCAGAGGTAAACGGAACGCTCGCGACCGTTGCTTGTAACGCGGACGGTCTTTTGCGGCTTCCAGTCGCCCATGTCATGCCAATGCGAGACAACGCGGGCACCCGGCTTGAGCTCGCGCAGCAGTTTTGGGCGCACTTTTAGATTGAGCGCGGGAGAGAGGAAAAGCATGACCACCGCTGCTTCGCTGGTGTCTGTCACAAAAGGGTCTTGGTTCAGAAAACCGATGCGATCGGCGACACCCGCGGCGCGGGCGTTTTCCTGGCTCTCCGCGATGCGCTGGGGATCGATGTCGACGCAAACGCCGCGCGCGCCGAACTCCCGCACTGCTGCGATGACGATTCGCCCGTCGCCGCACCCCAGGTCGTATACCACCTCTCCGGCTTTCACGCTGGCCAAACGCAACATGACTTCCACCACGTCCGGCGAAGTGGGTTCGTAATGCACATCGGGTGCGCGTAGAGAACTCGCCCCTTGAGTTGGCTGCTCTCCGCAGCCGATGCCGGCCATGGAAACGCCGACGACGATGGCGCACAGGATTGTTAGAAGTCTTTTTCTCGGGCGCATGTGCATCCGCATACCCGCCGATTCATAAAGTTTGCGTCGCTTTGAAGGCCTCCCTTGCCCTAGCATTAGGACTAAACCATCCGGCAAGAAAGTAAAGACGTAAAGTCATCCCGCGTTAAGCTCTGGTGTAGCGTAGCGGCAGCCAATCGTCCTCCTTATCGTATCCGCCGCGCCCTCGGCATCAGCATATAGATAGCAATCATGGCCGTCGTGCCTAAGAGGCTCATCGAGGCCGTTGCCCAGCGCGCGCCGATGAGCGACGCTAAGCCGCCGATGAACATCGCGCCCAGCACCAGGATGACCTGGGTCATGTGAAAGATCGCCATGGTCCGGCCGCGGAACTCGGAAGGAGAATAGGATTGAATAATGATTTGAATCAGCGCGTGGGAGGTCACGTGACAGAGGCCGATCATAAACATCGCCACCGTCGAGAGTATAAACGAAGAGGAAAACGAAAAAACCACCAGCAAAACACCGTACAAACCGACGCCGCCGATCATCACCGGCCCCCGTGGCATGCGGTCACCTAAAAAGGCCACCAGCACGGAGCTGAAGAGCGCGCCGACTCCCATGCAAGTGAGAAGCATTCCCTGGCCATGGGCGCCGACCTGAAGGATGTCGCGGGCAAACACGGGCAAGAGCGTGGTGAATGGGATCAGCGAAAACATCGCAATAGATACGACCAGCAGACCGACGCGCACTTCATAATTTCTCCAACTGAATTGCCAGCCTTCGAGAATGCTCCGGCCGAAGGCCTTGCCCTGCCCGGCGTGAGCGCCACGCGCTGCAGAAACGGGCCGCTGGGAGCGGAGCATGATCGTCCAGATTGTGGCCAAGAGAAAAAAAATCGCCTGGACGGAATACGAGCCTGCGGTGCCGTACAGAGTGATAAGAATGCCCGCCAGTGCGGGACCGGCGCTGCGCGCCGCGTTGAATACCACCGCGTTTAGTCCCATGGCATTGGTCAAACAACTCGGCGGCACCGAGTCGGAAACCATGGCGGATCTGGACGGCAGCTGAAACGCCTGCACGGTGGCGAGCCCGAGCGAGGTGACGTAGACATGCCAGGGTAGAATGCTGTCGGTCAGGATCATCGCCGCGATCCAGGCGTAGAGCAAACCATCGACGACCTGCGCGGTTAAGATCTGAGTCTTGCGCGAATACAGGTCCGCGGCGCTGCCCGCGATCGGGGAGAGCAAGAGAGTGGGAATCGCTTGCACGCCGCGCACCAGCCCGAGCTGGAAAGATGAGTTGGTCAGCTCATAGATCAGCCAGCCACGCGCGATAGAATCCATCCAGGTCGCCATCGACGTGAACACCTGACCATACCAGAGCAATCGAAACTCGCGGTATTTGAGCGCCTCCAGTGCCCGGAGTCCGAGCAACGCATGCAGCGGACGCCACACTGATATTTCCGCGGCGGTTTCGTGTGGTGAATCGGCCGGCGATTGGTCCTGTTCCTGTTTCCTGGATGGTGATCGCAGCAGAAACTCCGTAATTGGCCGGGGGAGACGAGGATTCTCGGAGCTCGAAAGCCGTTTCCTGAATAAGATGACTCCGTATAGCATGGCTGATGGGTGGACGTCGAGGTCATTCACCTTCGTCCCAGACAGAACATTCATGTTGCCCACAAATTTCGCCCGGTGTATGAGTGTCGCATCGGGCAAATTGAGTTGGCCAAGAGGCAAGATTGGCGGCCTTGTTCAGCGAATCGGAGTACCTCGGGCTCAACCAAGGGAGGAGCTTTATGAGTAGAATACGACACATTGCGATAGTCACTTCGAATCAGGAAAAGCTCGGAAACTTCTACAAAACCGCCTTCGGCATGAAGGAGGTCAAGGGTATTGGGTCAGCGCTTTACCTTTCCGACGGATACATGAATCTCGCCCTAATCAAGAAGACACCCGAACTGAAGGTAGACGAGGGGCTCTACCATTTCGGATTCGAGGTAGAGGACGTCGAGTCGCTCAAGGACGTTCTGCAACAGGTCGGGGCCTCAAGCGAAGTACATCCGCGGCCCAGAAATCGTGACGCTGAATTCAGGGTTCACGATCCAGATGGAAACGCCATTGATCTTGTATGCTCGAGGAAGTGGCCTGTATAGGATCATCGCGCCCACACCCCTAGCCCTGCGTGAGTCTCAGAGAGAGCAAACCCTTTGCGGCCATCGGAACCCCTAGAGGCGCGCCGGACTCGGTTCCTCACGTAAACTCTATGCAATCTTTCGACTTTAATATGAGTGTTCAAGAAGCCATCGAAGCCACCGCGCTGTCCGCAGTTTAGAAAGGAGGACTCACATGGGAGTTGAAATCATTGACCTGGTTCAGCTGGCGCATCAGGAAAAGCGCCGGAAGGTGGTGTTTAATACACCGCGTTGCCACGCATGGGTCCATTACTATCCAAACCCCGGCGAGAAGGACGACATGCATTGTCACAACGCCGACCAGACCTTTTATGTAATTGCCGGTGAATGCACCATGCATTTCCCTGATGGCGGTAAAGCAGTAATGACCCCGGGAATGGTTGCCACAATTACCGGTGGATCGTTCTATCAACTCGAAAACAGCGGTGCTGGCCCGATGATCATGATGGGGAATCGTTCGGGGCCTTCTGAAGCGATCCAGCACATCAACTACGAGCTGCGCAAGGACATTAAAAAGCTCAGTGAGGAGGAATTAGAGCGCGCTAATATCCCTCGTATTGCTATGCAAACACGGGATTGAATAGCCCCGCTCAACGTTAGTATCCCGGAGGTGCTCCCCATGAAACGAATGGCGATGGCTGCGTGTACGGTATGGCTCGGGCTGATGCCGAGTTTATTATGGGCTCAGCCGGATTTTTATCGGGGTAAACTGATTACGCTAATTCAAGACAGCACACCGGGTGGGGTGG
>DASTOD010000671.1:0-6068 GCA_035762645.1 Binatia bacterium
TCGAGTGGCAGGTGAAGTGAAGCAGAGAAAAGCATGAGAAGAAATATCGTTATTACCCTTTCCCTTTGCGCTATGCTCTGTGCGCCTTGCCCATCCGCGCAGGCGCAGCAGCCGAAGAAAATCCCTCGGATAGGGTATTTCGCGGGGAGCGACCCCTCTAGTGAGTCCACCCGTATCGAGGCACTTCGGCTGGCTCTGCGCGAGCTGGGCTACATCGAAGGACAGAACATCGCCTTTGAGTACCGATATGCGGAGGGGAAGTCCGCTCGGTTCCCCGAGCTTGCGGCCGAACTGGTGCGTCTCAAGGTTGATATCATCGTGGTATCTGGAGGGCGCGGGCAGGTCCAGGCGGCCAAGGCGACCAAGACGATTCCCATTGTTATGGTGGGCCTAGGGTTCGACCCGGTCAAGGCGGGCCTAGTTGAAAGCCTTGCCCGTCCCGGCGGCAACGTCACCGGCCTTACCCTCATTTCCGGAGAATTGGGCGGGAAGCGGCTTGAGCTGCTCAAAGAAGCCGTTCCCAAACTTGCCCGCGTCGCGGTTCTCTATAATCCAGCCAATCCCACCGGTACACGGGAAGTGAAAGAAGTTCTCCCTGGTGCGTCGCGCGCTCTGGGGTTGACTATTCAGTCTTGGGAGGTAGGAGATCCGGCCGGTCTGGAAAAGATATTCGGTGCGCTAAACAGGGATCGCCCCGACGGACTCTATGTGCCTCCCGGCGGCCCGCTAATGTTTGCTAACGGAAAACGGATCGCGGGCTTTGCGTTAAAGAACCGGTTACCATCGGTGTATGTCAACAGAGAAACTGTCGAGGCCGGTGGGCTCATGTACTACGGAGCGGACTTCGCGGACGGGTATCGGCGTGTCGCAACTACGTGGACAGGATCCTGAAGGGAGCAAAGCCCGCCGATCTCCCTGTCGAGCAGCCGACGAAGTTCGAGTTCATCATCAATCTCAAGACCGCGAAGCAGATTGGCGTGACGATCCCGCCGGACGTGCTGGCACGGGCGGACAAAGTGATCAAATGAAACAGGCAACAGGCACGAGGCAATAGGCAAGTCGGAGCGTTTTTTAAATACGAGGGTTCATCATGACAACAGAGCACACCCCGACTGGACTTATCGGTGCGTCTATACGCCGCGTCGAAGACCCGCCCCTGATTACCGGCAAGGGATGCTATACGGAGGACATCCAGCTACCTGGAATGCTCCACATGGCGCTCCTCCGTAGCCCTTATCCTCATGCGAAAATATTTTCCATCGATACAAGTGCGGCGAAGGCGATGCCTGGAGTTGTCACCGTAGTGATCGGCGATGACCTGAGCGAGCAGTTGCATGTCCCAGCGGTGCCGATGGTGCCCGGCATGAAGATACCGCCCCATCCGCTGCTGGCGCGTGGAGCTGTCCACGCGGTCGGGACTCCTGTGGCAGCGGTGGTTGCTGAGAGCCGAGTTGCCGCGCAGGATGCCGTGAGCGCGATCGAAGTGGAATACGAAGCGCTTCCCGCGGTTGTAAATGCCGAAAAGGCGCTGGAGCCCGGCGCGCCGCTCGCCCGCGAGGAGCTGGATAGCAACGTGTGCTACATCGCGACGAAAAAAGGCGGCGATGTCGACAAGGCGTTTGCCGACGCGGAGCATATCGTTCGGCTGCGTATTGCCAGCCCACGGTTGGTAGCGCTGGCGATCGAGCCGAGATGCATCGTGGCGAAGCCGGAACCGACGGGGGATCTAACGGTTTGGCTCTCAACCCAGAGCCCGCACCGCGTGCGCGCGGATCTGGCCATCGCGATCGGTTTTCCTGAACACAGGATTCGCATCATTGCCCCCGATGTCGGCGGCGGCTTTGGCAGCAAAGGACTCCTCTACCAGGAAGACGCGCTGACCAGTCACCTGGCGCTGAAGCTCGGCCGGCCCGTCCAGTGGATCTCGACGCGCAGCGAGGATTTCGTCACCACCAATCAAGGGCGCGACCAGGTGATGACATCCGAGTTGGCTCTCAAGCGGGATGGGACCATGCTCGGCTTGAAGGTGCGCGTGGTCGGGAATCTGGGCGCCTACCTGAACTCCCTTTCCGCGATCCCGCCGCTGCGCATGATGGCAATGGCCCCCGGCTGCTACCAGATCCAAAACTGCTCGGTCGAGGTGGTGGCGGTGTTTACCAATACGATCCCCACCGGTCCGTATCGCGGCGCGGGGAGGCCGGAGTCGGTGCTGAATATCGAGCGGTTGATCGACAAAGCGGCGCGCGATTTGGGCATGGACTGTCTGGAAATCCGGCGCAAAAATTTTATTCGCGCCGAGCAGTTCCCGTATCAGACGGGCGTAAACGTCGAATACGACTCCGGTGATTATGAAAAGTCGCTCGCCGAGGCGCTGCGGTTGTCCGACTACGACAAACTTATTCGCGCCCGAGACCAAGCGCGGAGACGCGGCGAGCTGGTCGGCGTGGGCCTGTCCACTTTCGTCGAGCCGAGCGGCGGGGTCGGCTTTGAGAGCGCAACGGTTCGGGTGGAGCGCACTGGAGAGATCACGGTGCTCACTGGTTCCAGCTCGCACGGCCAGGGTCATGAGACCGCATTCGCCCAGATTGCGGCAGAGAAAATGGGCGTCTCCATGGATCACGTGGCAATTCGACACGGCGATACGCTGGCGATACAGCAAGGCGTTGGCACCTTCGGCAGCCGCAGCGCCATCACGGGCGGCGGGGCCTTGGCTATTGCCGTTGAGCGCGTTAACGAAAAAGCTCGCCGCATCGCCGCGCATTTGATGGAAGCGGCGCCCGAAGACATCGTTCTCGCGGAAGGCGGTTTCGCGGTGGCCGGAGTGCCCGACAAAAAAGTTTCCTGGCGCCAAATTGCCGCCGCCGCTTACGGAGGAAAAATGCCGCGTGAAATCGAACCCGGTCTTCAAGCGACGGCCTTCTTTGATCCGAGGCGCGAAGCCTGGGGCTTCGGCGCGCATGTAGCGCTGGTGAGAATCGATCGGGAAACCGGGACGCTGACGCTTGAAAAACTCATCCTGGTCGATGACTGCGGGGTTGTCATCAATCCCATGATTCTCGAAGGGCAGATTCACGGCGGAGTGGCTCAGGGCCTCGGTGAAGCGCTTCGCGAGCAGATGATCTTTGGCGAGGACGGCGAGGTTCTCACCGGCTCGTTGATGAACTACGCGGTGCCACGCGCTGGTGACATGCCTCAGATGACGCTAGGCGAGACGGTGACGCCGAACCCATTTAACCCGTTGGGAGTTAAAGGTGTCGGCGAGGCAGGATGCAACGGGGCGCCGCCCGCTGTCGCCAACGCCGTCATGGACGCGCTGGCTCCCCTCGGTATCGACCACATCGACATGCCCTACACCGCGCCCAAACTCTGGGCGGCGATACGAAAAGCCGAACGACGGTGATGCATGGACATCCACATGAATCCGAAATCGCTAATTCTGTAAAATCCAACGAGTCGACACCCAATAGAAGGAGCCTGCTATGGAATGGACTCGCCGTCAGTTCATTGCTCACGTGGGGGTTGCCGCGGTGGCTGCGGCGCTGCCGTTTGAGCGCGCAACAGCTCAGACCCGATCGGGGGTGAACAGCAGCGACCGCGTCATCCTCTGCAACGAGGATTCCAATACTCTATCCGTCATCGATCCCAACACGAACTCGGTCGCCGCCACGATCAACCTGACCTCTTTTGACGAAGACCCTCGACCGCCGTTTCGGCTCGTGACCGGTGGTGTCACGCCTACTCATGCGGCAATGGTCACAAAGCCGCTTTACCACGGAGCGATCAATATTCACGGCGCCGCTCCCGCGCCGGATAATCGGCTCCTCGCCTGCACCGGCCGCGGCACGAGTAACATTTATCTGATCGACCTCGAAACCCTGAAAGTCATAGGCAACACGCCTAACCCTCAGGCGGGAGAGCAAACCAATCCCGAGCGCCTGACGAGCGGGGTTTTGGTCGGGCGAGAGCCACACGAACCGACGTTTAGTCGCAACGGCAAAGAGCTTTGGGTTACGGTTCGCGGTGAGAATCGAATCGCTATTGTTGACGTTGAAGCCGCAAAAAAAGAATCGCACGGCGCGTCGTCACGCGCCCTGCGCCCATACCATCGGTCCCTGAACGGTCCGGCGCAGGTGTGGTTTGCCGGCGATGGCCGGTTGGCTTTTGTCGTATCGCAAAAAGCATCGCAACTCGAAGTCATCGAGACCAACTTCGGCCGCGATGGCTTCAGCCGGCCCAAACGGCGCGCGATAATCGACATCAAGGCGCAGGATCCATTCGGCTTTACGCCATTCGAAAAAACCACACCTGACGGCAAAGAACTGTGGCTGTCTCATAAGCTTGCCGATTCTGTTTCCGCGTGGTCCGTGCGTGCCGAGCCGCAGCTACTCGATACGGTTCCGTTGGGCAAGATGGCGCGACCCAATCATATTGAGTTCGTCGAAAACTCCAATGGAAAGGTTGTTTACGCATCTCTGGCGCGCGTGGACGATGGCGGCCCCGGCGCCGTAGCCTCGAGCCAGATCGCCCTCATCGATCGCTCGGCTGCATCGGGTTCGCGAAAAGTCGTCGGAACGTTTTTCAGCCACGGGCGCGAGGCACATGGATTGTGGACCAATCCCGAAAATACGGTGTTGTACATTGCCCATGAACAAGACGAGCTGCCGAACACACCGAACAGCGGTCAAACGGTGTGTAGCGCGTTCGATGTCAGTGATCCGTTCAAGCCGGGCTTTCTAGCGCAGATTCCGCTGGGTGACCTGGCGCTCCCTTCCGGCAAGTTGCGTAACAAAAAGAGCATCAATCTCGTCTATGTGCGCCCCGGGGCGCGCAGCCAAACGGCCTAGCGAGGAACGCATGAGCACATGGTCCACAATGCAAATGGCGGAATCGGCCAGGGAGTTTTCCCAGCATCATGGGGACGTGGCGAACCCGCAGAAGCCGTCCATGTCACATGATTCCGAGGAGTTCGTGCGCGAACTGGACGCGGCAATGAAGAAAATGATGAACGACATGCACGCGCCCGGTTACAGTGGCGATCCGGATGTTGATTTCCTGGTGATGATGATCCCACACCATCAAGGCGCGGTAGAGATGGCGCGTCTTGCTTTGATCTACGGGAAAGACCCGCTCACGCGCCGTCTTGCCGAAGAAATCATTGCCTCACAAACCGTCGAGATCAGCGCCATGACCGAGCGGTTGGCGATCTTGCGCCGGGGAGAAGATCCAAACCCGGCGGGATTCCCAGCGCTGCATGGCACGCGCGGTGTGACGCCGCGGTAAAAGGCGCCGCGGTCCATCACAATAGGCGCGCCACCTTACTGCGAGCGCTCTATTTCCTCGCGCAGCTCTTCGGCGAGCGAGGGATCGAGAGTTTTCAGCCTGGCGCAGATTTCTTTTGCTTTGTCGCTGTTGCCCCGCGCCAGGTAAGCGAGCGCGAGATTGAAATGCGCGCGCGGGTTTTCAGGTTGGAGACTCACGACACAGTTAAACAAATCGCACGCGGCGGCATAATTCCCGAGCTCATGGAGGGCGATGCCGAGATGAAAGTGCGCTTCCGGATCTTCGGGCAGAAGACGCATGGCTTGTTGCAGGACTGCGACCGCCTCCGAGTATTGGGAGGTGCGGATATAGGCCAAACCCAAGGCGCGATAGGCTTCGCCTCTCCGCGGGTCATGGCGGATTGCTTCTCTGAATGGCGCGATGGCGCCCTCGAACTCCTCGTGCTCTAGATACTGCAAGCCCATCTGGAAATGGGCTTCGGGAAAATCGGGATCGATGTGGATCGCCTGCCGAAAGGCCGCCAGGGCTTCTTCATGCCGCCCCGATCTCGCGAAGGCAAAGCCTAGATTGGTGCGCGCCTGGACGAATCCAGGATTGATGCGAATCGCCTCGTGATAAGCGGCGATCGCGCGTTGATAATCTTTTTGACCGATATAGGCGTTGCCCAGGTTGTAGTGAGCTTCGGCGAGATCGGGTTGTTCTCTAAGAACTTCCTGAAAAGCGGCGATGGCATCGGCGAACCGCCCCCTTTGAAGGGATCGGAAACCGTCGGCGAACTGAGAGCCGGG
>DASTOD010000672.1:0-3905 GCA_035762645.1 Binatia bacterium
GGTCCTGTCTAAGCAAGATAACGTTTTACTGGCTTCCCGAGTTCCCGATGATGTTGGAGGGTCGGCCTCGTGCCGGTTACCGGGCTGTTGGCGCGGAACTTTTGCCGCGCCACTGCCGTTGTATAGGCAGAAAGAGGCTCCCTGGCTGAAAGGGACTTTACCCCCTCTGTTTCTCCCCCTTACCAAAGTTACCAAAGGGGGAGATTAAGTGGGGGTTCTGAGGAGCAATTGACGATGCGCTGGATAAGACAAAAATTTGCTGTACTTCTGATGGCCGCTGTGGGTCTGTCGTTTGCCGCAGCCGTGTTTTCAGCCGCGGATGCGCGAGTCGGGATGCCTGCGCCGGAGATCAGCGGGCAGAGCTGGCTTAACTCCAAACCTCTGAGGCTTGCCGAGCTCAGGGGCAAAGTTGTGTTGGTCGAGTTTTGGACGTTCGGTTGTTACAACTGCCGCAACGTCGAACCCTATATCAAAGCATGGCATCAGAAATACGTGGACAAAGGGCTTGTGGTCATCGGAGTACACGCGCCGGAATTCAGCTATGAGCGCGTAGTCGCTAACGTGCGGCGTTACGTGAGCCAACATGCCATTCAATATCCCGTCGCCATCGACAACGAGTTCGACACATGGAAGCGCTACCAAAATCGCTACTGGCCGGCCCTGTATCTCATCGACAAGCGGGGGATCATTCGCTACTCGCGGGTGGGCGAAGGAGGGTACCAGCAGACCGAGCAGCAAATTCGCGCCTTGCTTGAAGAACCGTACGGCTCATGAGAGCTTATCGCTGCCCGGGCGCCGGACGGGACTTTGTGCAACTTATAAGATTTTCAGCGCATCTAAAATGGTTCGGCGCGCGATTTCCTGGCTTGCGCCGCGGCGTCGAAGGTGATTTTCTTCAGGATCATTAGCCCAAAACTGTTTTGAGAGAGGATGTATGAACCGAGAAACTTTCGTCGGAGCCAACGAAAAGCGTCAGGATCAAAACGGTATCGATCATGAGGCGGCCGTGTTGAAGCGTTACCGTGGCGCCGCAGAGGAAGTCGAGGCCTGTCTTTGCTCGCCGGTGAGTTACGACGATGCGCTCCTGCAAGTAATACCCGACGAAATTATCCGAAAAGATTACGGTTGCGGCGACCCAACGCGCTATGTTCGCCAAGGGGACACCGTGCTCGACCTCGGTTCGGGGAGCGGCAAGGCGTGCTACATTATCGCGCAAATCGTCGGTCCTGGCGGCAGGGTGATCGGCATTGACTTTAACCCGCCGATGCTGGAGCTGGCGCGCCGATATCAAGAGTCGATCGGCCACAAGCTTGGCTATCAGAACGTTGAGTTTCGCCGCGGGCGCATTCAGGATCTGAAAACCGATCTGGAACGGTTAGACCGATATCTGAAAGAGCATCCAGTCAAGTCCGTTGCCGATCTCGCTGCCCTGGAGGCATTCCAGGAGAAGATCCGTGGCGAAGAACCTCTGGTAGCGGACGAATCGGTCGACGTGATCGTGTCCAACTGTGTGCTTAACTTGGTTCGGCCTGGGGATAAAAAGGCGCTCTTCGCCGAGATGTATCGGGTGTTGAAGCGCGGCGGCAGAGTCGCGATCTCGGATGTTGTCAGCGATGAGCCCGTGCCGGAACACATGGTGGAGAAACCGGATCTCTGGAGCGGCTGCGTGTCAGGAGCTTTCCAGGAAGAAGGATTATTGCGCGCTTTTGAAGAAGCGAAGTTTTACGGTATCAAAATCGAAGAGTTTCATTCGGAGCCTTATCAAACCGTCGAGGGCATCGAATTCCGGGCCGTGACAGTGACCGCTTATAGGGGCAAAGAAGGACCGTGCATCGAGCGCAATCAGGCGGTGATTTACCGCGGTCCGTGGAAACAGGTCATGGACGACGACAATCACGTTCTGCCGCGCGGTGTGCGCAGCGCCGTCTGCGAGAAAACTTTTCAAATTTACTCCAAGGCACCCTATCAGGATCAATTTATTCTGATCCCGCCCAGGGAAGAAGTTCCACTCGAAAAGGCGCCGGTCTTTGACTGCTCGCGGGATCAGAAGCGACACCCGCGGGAAACGAAAGGGACAGAGTACAAAGTGACGCAGAAGGCTGGAACCGTCTGCGGACCTGGCTCCAGCTGCTGCCCTTAGAATACCCCCCTCTCTAACTCTCCCCCGTTCAAACGGGGGAGAATGAAAGAGCGGGTTTGGAGGTAAGAGGAGCGAGGTCAGGGTGATTCAATGCAACCTTTCGCGGAGAAATTGCGTCTAAACGATACCGATTTGCGCCGGCGCGCCGTTGATGTCTTGCAGGTCAACATGGGCCGCTACTGCAATCTCGCTTGCATTCACTGCCATGTTGAATCGGGTCCGACGAGAACAGAAATGATGAGCCGGGAAACGGTAGATGGCGTTCTGCGTTTTCTCTCCGGCACAAACATTCCGACCCTTGATATCACCGGCGGCGCGCCAGAGCTGCACCCGGCTTTCGATTATTTAGTCGCGGCGGCGCGGCAGCTCGGACGACGCGTAATGGACCGCTGCAATCTGACGGTCATCTTCGAGCCCGGCAAGCAGCATCTCCCGGAGTTTTTTAAACAGCACGCGGTAGAACTGGTGTGTTCGCTGCCCTGCTATTCCCAGGAAAACGTCGACAAACAGCGCGGCAAGGGAACCTTCGACGCGAGCATTCGCGCTTTACAACGGCTAAACGAACTCGGCTACGGTGAGCCGGACAGCGGCTTAGTCTTAAATCTCGTCTACAACCCGGTCGGGCCGCACTTACCGCCGCCGCAAGCGTCGCTGGAACGAGATTACAAGCGAATTCTCCGCGAGCAGTTCGGCATTGCGTTCAATCACCTCTTTTGTTTGACCAACATGCCGATCACCCGCTATGCGACTCACCTCAAATTGCGCGGAGAGTATGATCGCTATATGGAACTGCTGGAAACTAGCTTCAATGCCGCCACCCTCGACCAGGTAATGTGCCGCAATCTCATTAGCATCGGCTGGGACGGCTTGGTGTACGACTGCGATTTTAATCAAATGCTCGGTCTTCCCATTCGCAACTCGGCCGGCAACCCGCTCCACATCGAGACATTATCGCTCGAGCAAGTCAAACAGCGCGAGATTGTCGCGGGAAACCACTGCTACGCCTGCACCGCCGGCTCGGGCAGCAGCTGTGGCGGGGCGCTGCTGTCGTAAAATCTAAAAAGTCCAGAGACATGTTTGATTTCTCTATCCTGATTATCGGCGCCATGCTGTTTATCGCCTACGTCAATGGGGCCAACGACAACTTCAAAGGCGTCGCCACGCTCTTTGGCAGCGGCGCGGCGGATTACCGCCAAGCGCTTGGATGGGCAACGGTCACGACGCTCGCAGGTTCGGTAACGGCCGTTTTTCTCGCCACGCGACTCATTGCCATTTTTCAAGGGAACGGTTTAGTCCCTACTTCTCTCGCCGAATCGGAACTGTTTCTGACAGCAGTGATATTGGGCGCCGCTCTGACGGTCTTCCTGGCGACGCAGATCGGCATTCCGATTTCGACAACGCACGCCTTAACCGGCGCCCTTTTCGGGGGCGGTTTGATTGCGGTAGGTCTTGAAATTGGGTTTCACACGCTTCTAATCAGTTTTTTTCTGCCTCTTCTCGCGAGTCCCGCCGTGGCCGTTATTTTGGCGCTCCTCGTTTTTCCTTTTTTCCTCAAGGCACTGAGATTTGCCGGCCTAAATAAGGAGAATTGTGTTTGCATCGGAAGTCAAGTTGTTCCGGTCCCGCTGACCCCGGAAGGCTGTGCGATGTCACGTTCACCGACCGCCCTAGCCGTTTTGGTCGACAGCCAAGCCGCATGTGTACAGAGCCTCTCCGGCAGCTTCCTTGGAGTGAACGCCCAAAAATTGACGGATGCCGGCCACTT
>DASTOD010000673.1:0-6079 GCA_035762645.1 Binatia bacterium
TTCTATTGGCGATGGAGCTTCACAAATTGCTGCGAAGATGATCTTTTTTCGAACAGCACGTTGATGGTGTAGTGGGTATACCGGGAAACTGCCGGTCTTCGAGAACAACCGGCGTGCTTGGAGAGAGCAGTGGCGGGAAACTTAACTTGAACGAGAGCCTTTTTTATTCCAAATCGAGTGGCAAGATGAAGAAAGAAGGATAACTGAGGACTGGGGCAAAGTTATACACACTTAAACTTTGCGTTGCGGAGAAAAGAAGGTTCAAGGTGCCAAACGAGTATTATAATTTGCTGAAAAATACGTTTCCAAAGATGCGGCACGGAAAAGGCCGACAGGATGAATTGGCGGAAGCTTGGACGGAAAGTTTTCTGTCCCTGGGAAGAAAAATCGGAGTTTATGTTAGGGATGTGACAGGTTAACCCCAACTCGGGTCTTTGCCAGAGGGACATAATGCGGATTCCGACGGCGACCTATCGTCTTCAGTTCCATAAAGACTTCGATTTTACCGCCGCTAGGGAGCTGATCGGCTACCTACGCGACCTCGGCATCTCCGATGTTTACGCGTCGCCGGTTTTTAAAGCGCGCGCCGGCAGCCTGCACGGCTACGATGTGGTCGATCACAGCCAGTTAGATCCAGTCCTAGGCGGCACCGAAGAATTCGACAAGTTCGCATCTGCTCTAAAAGACCATTGCATGGGGCTGATTTTAGACGTCGTGCCTAACCACATGGGCATTGCCGAGTCCAGTAACGCCTGGTGGATGGATGTTCTGGAGAACGGTCCGAGTTCTAGCTATGCCTCCTACTTCGACATCGATTGGCAGCCGGTAAACCCGCATCTGGAAAACAAGGTGCTTTTGCCAATCCTTGAGGACCAGTACGGCGTCGTGCTCGAAGACGGCAAGTTACGGCTAGCGTACGAAGGTGGGGCATTCTTCATTTACTATTACGATGCCAATCTGCCAGTTGCGCCGCATGTTTATACCAGCATCCTTTCACGCCCGCTTGATTCCTTGACCGAGGTATTGGGAAAAGACGACGGGCATGTGCTGGAGCTTCAAAGTATTCTAACCGCCATCAGCCATCTGCCGCTGCGCACCGAAACGGACCTGGAAAAACTCGAAGAGCGCCGGCGCGAAAAGGAGATCATCAAACGGCGCATCGCGGCGCTCTGTCAGGAAAGCGCCGAGGTGAGAAGCGCCATTGATTCAGCCGTTCGAAAATTTAACGGCAATATCGGCGATCCCCAGAGCTTCGATCTGCTGGATCAATTGATAGAAGCGCAGCCGTATCGGCTAGCCTTCTGGCGCGTTGCCGGCGAAGAGATCAACTACCGAAGATTTTTCGATATCAACGAGTTGGCGGCGATCCGGACGGAAACGCCCGAGGTTTTCCAAGCGACTCACCAACTCATTCTTAGGCTCGTCGCTGAGGGCAAAGTCACCGGGTTGCGCATCGACCATCCGGACGGCCTGCGCGATCCGGCCGCTTACTTCCGACAACTCCAGCAAAGCCAGTTGGGCCAAGACGCTGACGCGAGTCCGAGCAAGAACCAGTCGCCGTTGTACATCGTCGCCGAAAAGATTTTGTCGACGGGAGAAACGCTGCCGGCGGACTGGGCGGTGTCCGGCACCACGGGTTACGATTTTCTCAATGAGGTGAACGGCCTGTTTGTGCGCCGCGCCAGCCGCCGCGCCTTCGATAAAATTTACAGCGATTTTATCGGCGCGAAAAGCAGCTATCGCGAGCTGGTGAATTCGCGCAAGAAGATGATCATGCTGGTCTCCCTCGCCAGCGAGATCAATGCCCTGAGCCGTCGGCTCGATGACATCTCGGAGCACAACCGCCACTACCGCGACTTTACGCTTAACAGCCTCACGTTCGCGATTCGCGAAGTGATCGCCTGCCTTTCAGTTTACCGCACCTACGCCGACGAGGCCAAGGGCGGAGTGTCGGAGCGAGACGTTAGGTCTATCGAAGCGGCGGTGGAAGAAGCCAAGAAGCGCAACCCGCGCACGGCGCGAGCGATCTTCGATTTCATCGGCGATACCTTGTCGCTCAAAAATCTTGGCCGATTCCTCCCAAAAGACTGCCAAGCCGTCATCGACTTCGTGATGAAGTTTCAACAGCTCACTGGATCGGTGATGGCCAAGGGCGTCGAGGACACGGCCTTTTACGTTTACAATCGTTTAATGTCGTTGAACGAAGTGGGCGGCGATCCAGAAGAGTTTGGCACCTCGCTGGAGACATTTCACCGACAAAATGGCGCTCGGTTGGAACACTGGCCCCACACCATGTTGACTCTTTCGAGCCATGACACCAAGCGTGGCGAGGACGCGCGCGCCCGCATCGACGCGCTTTCCGAGATCGCGCCCGAGTGGCGCGACGCGCTGGCGCGATGGAGCAAGTTCAATGACGCGAAAAAATCTCTCGTCGACGGCGATCTCGCCCCCGACCGCAACGACGAATATCTGTTCTATCAGACGCTCGTCGGCGCTTGGGCGGGCGGCTCGCTTGATTGCGAAGAGTTGGCCACCTTCTGCGAGCGCATCGCGGCGTACATGCAGAAAGCCATCAAGGAAGCCAAAGTTCATACTACCTGGGTCAATCCCAACGAGGCCTACGATCGCGCGGTAGACAAATTCGTGCGGGAAGTTCTAGTTTCGGAGAATAGAGATGGTTTCTTGAACGACTTCAGTCGATTCCAGCAGCGGCTCGCCTTTGCCGGCATGCTCAATTCTCTTGCGCAGACGCTGCTTAAGATGACTGCCCCTGGCGTGCCGGACTTTTATCAAGGCACGGAACTATGGGATTTGAGCCTGGTCGATCCCGACAATCGCCGGCCGGTGGATTTTGTTCGGCGCAAAATGCTGCTCGCGGAACTACGGCGGCGCGAGCAAAGCGGTCGCGCCGAGCTGCTTGAGGAACTGCTCTTCAGCTGGCCCGACGGCCGCCTGAAACTGTATCTCATCTATAAAGTCTTGAACTTTCGCCGCGAGCACCGGGAGCTGTTTCAAATGGGCGATTATCTTCCGCTGTACGCCGGCGGAAAATTCCGCGAGCATATCTGCGCCTTCGCGCGCCGCCTGGACGGCCGATGGCTCATCATCGCCGCGCCGCGCTTATTGATGCGCATCGCAACTTCCGGGTGTTTGCCGCTGGGAGCGGCGGTGTGGCAGCAGGAAAGACTCGCGTTGCCGGCCAAGGCACCGACTGGATGGCAAAACATACTCACGGGTGAAACCTTAACGGCATTGGAGACAAAAGCGGGCCGGAAGGCGTTAGTCTTGCGGGAGATCTTCGCTTCGGTTCCCGTGGCGTTTCTCCATGCGCCGAGGAATTGCAGCTCGGTTTGTACCCCTTGATCGGTTGATCAACTGTCACCAATAAACGTTTGGCTAAACTCACCGGTGCCAGAGAGTGGATCGCTCTTTGTAGTCGATGCGCGCGCGCGGTGATCGAGTAGGTCAAGGCCTTACGGTTGACGGCTGCGCTCGCAGGCGAGACCGATTTCAGCTCCCAAGACAAAAATAATCGAGGCGTAATACAGCCAGAACAAAAAAAACATTAAACCGGCGAGCGCGCCGTATACTGCCAAAGCGTCGCGCGCGAAGGCGACGTACCAAGTAAAAGCCCAACGCGCCAGCACGAAGAGAATCGTTGCGCTCAAGGATGCGATGAGTAGATCTCGTCGATGCAGTGTGCGTGCCGGCGCAAAGCGGTAGAAAACGTAAAATAGTGCGAACAAGAATAGCGATGCGAAAAGCTTGCCCGCCACAGGCAAGAAAGCCTCAAGAACCGGTGTCATCATCGGCAGCTGTTCCGCGCCGCAGGTACGCGCGAGCGCCAATAAAAAGGCGATGGTTATGGCCGAGACCAATAGAATCGCCGTGATGAGCATCATGAAAAAGTCGTGACCGATGCCGTGAAAAAAACCGCGCGGTCGGTTGGTTTTGAAAACAATGTTAAGGACATGGCGCACCGAACCGAACAGGGTGCTGCTGAAAATCAGGAAAAAGAAGAAACCGACTAGACCTAAGAATCCCCGGTTGCTGATGATCGCTTTAAGATTGTCTGCAAACGCCTGCTCCGAATGGGGCAGGAACTGGCGCATCACAGATTGCACTGCGACCATCGCTCTTTCCGACTCAAGAACCGTGTATCCAAGTACCGAGATCATCAGCAGGGTAAGCGGGATGAAGTAGAGCAAAAGATTGAAAGCAAGCCCCATCGCCAGAAACAAACCATTGTCGTGGAAAAAATTGCGTCCTGTATTCTTTAGGAGGACCCAGGCGAGCATAAATCCCTTTCTCAAGATCATAATGCGCCCTGGTTCTTAGCGCTGGCTAGCTTTAAGTCTGAGCATCATTTATGCCAGGTTAAGAAATCAAAAACGAGCTTTTGCGGCTTCAGCCACAAGCGAGTTCTCAAAACTGAGAGCCTCGCCACTCCCTCATAATTTCTAGCGGTGTGCTGCGCCTTGCTTTTGCCCCCCGGCTTCCCTGTGGTAAAAGGGCTCTGTCATTCGTCGCGGAAGGACAGGGACCCGAAGAAATCGTTGACTTGGTGCGAAAAACATTCGGCAACACGGTGGCGCTGTCCACTCATGGAAGATCCGGAATCGGCCGCTGCATTCTTGGTAGCGTTGCAGATCGTGTCGTGTCTCATTGTGGCGACTTCCTGTGTTGGTGATCCGGTTCGCTTGCACCGTTCCGTTTGGGCGGACGGCAGAAAAGTCGAGGCAATCACATGTCAGAAATTATGTTTAAAGCCATCGGGCAGGTGAGAACGCAGGCTTCGGAAACCGACATTCGCGGCGAGAGTAAGGATATCGAAGCCGAGTTGGAGATCTTTCCTGAATTCGAAGCTGCCCTGGAAGGGATCGACGGCTATTCGCATCTCTTTGTCCTCTGCTATTTTCACAAGTTGAGACCCGATCAAATCGGTCCTCTTCAAGTCAGACCCACGCGGCTTGTGAAAAGAGGATTCAAGCTGGAGGAGCTGCCTGTGTTGGGGGTGTTTGCGCTGGATTCTCCCACCCGTCCGAACCCCATTGGACTCACCCTGGTCCGATTCATAAGCCGGCATGGACGTCATCTCAAGGTGAAGGGGATCGATTTTTTTGACGGGACTCCGATTCTGGATATAAAGGGTTACCGGCCGGAGTACAGGGTGGAAGAGTTTGGTCTCCCCGCATGGTACAAAAAACTTAAGGATGCGCACGGACACATTTAGAACGTTCTCCCCGGGCCTCCAATATGGAAGCTGGGCGCCGTAGCCTACGCGTTTTGAAGGAGCAGTTATGGCTGAAAGAACTCTGGCGGATGTCGGCCTGATCGGGTTAGCGGTTATGGGTCAGAACCTGGCCCTGAATATGGCCGACCATGGATTTAAGGTCGCGGTGTTCAACCGTACAACGCAGGTGATGAAAGACTTTATCGCCGCTAACCCGAACACGCTCGGCGGTCTTATCGGGTGCGAAAGACTCACCGACCTGGTTGCTGCGGTCAAAAGGCCGCGCAAGGTTGTCATACTCGTGAAAGCCGGTCCGGCGGTCGATACCGTTACAAAGCAGCTCATCGAAGCCGGTGTGGAAAGGGACGATTTGATCGTGGACTGCGGCAACAGTCAGTGGACCGACACGATCCGGCGCGAAAAGGAATACTCCGCTCACTGCCGTTTCTTCGGCTCGGGAGTTTCGGGCGGAGAGATCGGCGCGCGCTTCGGCCCGTCGCTCATGCCCGGCGGGGATCCGCAGGCTTGGAAACATCTGGAGCCGATCTGGAAGGCGATCGCCGCCAAGGTGGATCCTGAAACCGGAAAACCGATCGAAACGGCGCTGCCCGGCAGGCCGGTGGAGAGCGGAGTTCCCTGCACGGCTTACATCGGGGAGAACGGCGCAGGGCATTACGTGAAGATGGTCCATAATGGGATCGAGTACGGCGACATGCAGCTCATCGCCGAGGCGTATGACCTGCTGAAGAACCTGGGCCGCCTGAGTGCGCCGCAGTTGGCCACGGTGTTCACGGAGTGGAATCGAGGCGAGCTGCAATCGTACCTGATCGAAATCACCGCCGACAT
>DASTOD010000674.1:0-5681 GCA_035762645.1 Binatia bacterium
TATGAGCCGCTCCGACTTGGACAAGTCGATGCGGGGATGGTGCAGGAACCCGCCTTGACTCTGATTACCGGCGCGGGCGGTGGAGTCATCGCGAATGTCATGGATATCGCCCAGGCGAACAAGTACCTCGGCGGGGCATACGAGTTCATGGGTGTCGCCGTGCGCATCGAGGAACGCGAACGTCGGCGAGACGAGATGGCCCGGCTCGCGCGTGCCCTCGAGAAGGGGTTGAGGGATACCCGCACCATTCCTGTAAAGGACGCCGTCGCGGCCTTGCCGAAAGAACTCATCACTGGTGCTAACCGGGATCGTCTTGCCGACATTCTGGAGCGCTACCGGCGGTCTCTATATCCCGACAACGTAAAAATCGATCTCGCCGCCACTAACCGGGTCGCCGATGCGCACAAGACCGCCGGTCTACTGCCTCCATCTGTCGATTACAAACCGCTGCTCGACTTATCCGTAGTTGAGAAATAAGTGCTCCGCGTTTCGGACCTTGTTTTAGGTTATGGTCAAGAACCTGTCGTAGAAGGAGTCAATCTCGAAGTCGCCGGCGGCAAGTTCGTGAGTCTCGTGGGTCCGTCGGGATCCGGCAAGACGAGTATTCTGCGCGCGATCGATGATTTGCTGACGCCGCGCTCCGGCCGCGTCGAACTGAACGGGAGCCGAGAGATGGTCGCCTTCCTGTTCCAGGATGACGCACTTTTGCCGTGGCGCAGCGCGCGGGAAAACGTGGCGCTTGGCCTTCGCATCCGCAAGATGTCAAAAAGCGCGGCGCATGCCGAAGCCGAGGCGTGGCTGACTCGACTCGGGCTCGAAGGTTTGGGGGCGCGCTACCCGCACGAACTGTCCGGCGGGCAAAGAAAACGCGTCGCGATTGCCCAGGTCCTTGCCTTGAAGCCAAAGCTGCTTCTCATGGATGAACCTTTCGCGTCGCTCGACGCGATCGTGCGGACCCGGATTACCCAGGAACTTCTCACCTGGGTGGAGCGGGAACATTTGAGCGTGCTCCTGGTGACTCATGATCTTGAAGAGGCCTTGTGCGTGTCGGACACGGTTTATCTGCTTTCGCAGGGACCACGGGCGCGAATCCGAGCCTCTTATGAGGTCTCCCTACCGCGACCTCGTGATGTCTTTGCAGCGCGCACGCATCCTGCTTTCGCCCCCCTTCTGGAGCAGCTCTGGCGCGACATGTTCGAAGAGGTCGGACCGCCGCGGATCGAGATAAAATGAAACTTCATCAGAAGTTGTGGGTTCGAAGATTTCTCTCGCTCTGTGTTCTTGCGTTCTTCTGGGAGGTATTGGCCCGTCGTGGAATCATCGATCCCTTCTATGCCCCAGCGCCCAGCGCAGTCATCCGGGTTGTCTTCTCGCTTTTCGCTGAAGGCAGAATTTTTAGCCATCTAGAAGCAACGTTCTCCGCCGCGCTTGCGGGTCTCGTGATCGGGGTTGCTCTAGGGATCGTTCTGGGCTTTGCTGCCGCGTTGATTCCTCTGGTCGCCGAGTTGCTGGAGCCTGTCATGATGCTGTTGAACGCGATTCCTCGGGTGATCCTCGCGCCGCTATTTGTAATCTGGCTCGGTATCGAACTTCCTTCCAAGATTGCATTGGCGGTCGTTCTCGTCGCCGTCCTGATATTTTTTGCCGTCTACAGCGGCATTAAGGACGTCGACCAGCTTCTCGTGGATCGAGTGCGGACACTCGGCGGCGGGCGTTTGATCCTGTTGCGCGAAGTTTATTTGCCCTCGGTGACCGCGTGGGTGCTCGGCAGTCTCAAGGTAGCGGTGGGCTTCGCTTTCACCGGCGCGGTCGTCGGCGAATTTGTCGCCGCGACCCGCGGTCTTGGCTACCTGCTCCAGTTCGCCCAGAGCACATATAACGCCGCTCTCACGCTCGGGCTGATATTTCTCGTGATGGCGTTTGTGCTGCTTCTCTTTGTATGCGCCGAAGCCGTTGAACACCGGCTGCTGCGTTGGCGCTATCGAGGCTACGACCAGAAGGCTACCTAGCGCCTCCCGTCTTACGCCTCACGCCTCACGGCATTTTTGTATCGAATGGTTAGGGCCATAGTTTTTGTAGCGGCTTAGGTAGGATGTGCTTAATGTCGTCGATTTCACCTTTGCTGATCTGCCGCTCCAGCAACTTGAACACCGCGCGGGTGACGGTTCGGGCGTTAATCATGCCCTCATTTTTGAATGCCTTTTGGACATGGTCCAGAAACTCCTGTTCGTGCCGCTCCTTAATCGGTTTTCCGGTGAGCGTCCACCCTTCATAGTAAAAGCCGCGAATCAGCATGGGAAGTTGTGCGCCCAGTTGCATGGCTTCCTCGACCGTCAGCCGGTCCCTGAGCGCGTGCAACACCGTGCGAAGCGCCAGATACGCTTTATGCGGGTGGTCTTGCCAGTCCAGTTCGTCCATTAGGAAGTTCAGCCAGGTCTGGGTTTTTTGAATCGTGGTGTCGAAGACATTGTGACTTGTTTTGCGCCTTGGCCGCTTGAGCGTGGTCGTGTAGCGATAATTCGGTCCTGTTTTCATTGCTTCTCCTCCCGTAATTTTGTACGGCTCGCAATTTCAATGCCTCAGAAATAAGCATTGAACGCCAAAGAAAAGATGTGGCTTGGCCGGGCTTTTGGGAAAGCATTATCATTTTTGAAAAAACTTCGGTTCAGTCTTCGCAGCATTGGTAAAACCAACTCCCCTGGATGGTTGCAACAAGGAGGTAATGCCTGGCTTGTTTCTTGCGGAACGTTTTAGCCATCTTCGCGGCTTTGCGCGAGATTGCATTTGCGTGGTTTATCTCTTTTTCGCGTTAAGACCTGCGAGTACAACCGGATGTCCAGTGTGCACGGGGAATGACGAACGGCAATCGTTCCGTCGTCTGTGACTGAATCAGGATGCGCTATGAGTTGTGAAATAATACCGAAAGAGCCCGGAACCTGGAAAGTTGTTCCTAACTTAGTCGATTATGAGCGAACCTGTGCTGAATTTTCGTGGCACGCGACAGAGCATGAGCTTGACGGCCTTCCGGGGAATCGCGGGTTGAACATCGCCTATGAGAGCATCGACCGGCACGCGCAAAGCTGGCGGCGCGATCAACTGGCGCTGCGCTGGCTCGGCAAACAAGGGGAAGTGCGCGACTTTAGCTATATAGATTTGTATCGGCTCAGTAACCGCTTTGCCAATGTGTTGCGCGGACTCGGTGTCGGCAAAGGCGAGCGGGTTTTCATTCTCGCCGGGCGGATCCCGGAACTTTACATTACGGCATTGGGTACATTAAAGAACGGCAGCGTCTTTTGTCCTTTGTTCTCCGCGTTCGGTCCGGAACCGGTTCACCAGCGGTTGTCAATCGGCGACAGCAAGGTCTTGGTGACCACCGAAGCGCTTTACGCCAGACGGAAAGTCAGCGATCTGCGCGCTTCATTGGCGGGGCTGAAACATGTTCTGGTGATCGGCGACAAGGATCGGGACACGCCTGCCGGCACTGAGAATTTTCACCAGCTGATGGATACAGCTGAAGACAGTTTCGAAATTACGCCGACCGCGCCGGACGACATGGCTTTGATCCATTTTACCTCCGGCACAACCGGCAAGCCGAAAGGCGCGGTGCATGTTCACCAGGCCGTGATCGCCCATTACATCACGGGGAAATACGCGCTCGACTTTCACCCGCAGGATATCTTTTGGTGCACCGCGGATCCGGGTTGGGTCACCGGCACGTCCTACGGCATCATTTCCCCTCTAACCCATGGCATCACAAGCATTATCGATGAAGCCGAATTCGATGCGGAGCGCTGGTATCGGATTATTCAAGACGAGAGAGTGACGATCTGGTATACGGCGCCGACGGCGGTGCGCATGATGATGAAAGCCGGAACCGAGATCATTCGTAAATACGATCTCAGCAGTTTGCGCTTTGTTGCCAGCGTCGGCGAGCCGCTCAATCCGGAAGCTGTCGTCTGGGGCCAAGAGGCGTTCGGTCTGCCGATTCATGATAACTGGTGGCAGACAGAGACGGGCGGAATCATGATTGCAAACTATCTCGCTATGCCGATCCGCCCCGGTTCGATGGGAAGACCGCTACCGGGAATCGAAGCCGCCATCGTGCACCCGCACAAGGATGGAACCGTTGACGTCGTAACGGAAGTAGGAGTTCAGGGCGAGCTTGCTTTGCGCCCGGGCTGGCCATCCATGTTCCGCAGCTACCTGCACGAAGAAGAGCGTTACCGGAAATGTTTCGCCGGTGGCTGGTATTTGACAGGCGACCTCGTGAAAAGAGATTCGGACGGCTACTACTGGTTTGTCGGGCGCGCAGACGATGTGATCAAGTCGGCGGGACACTTGATTGGTCCCTTCGAGGTAGAGAGCGCGCTTATGGAGCATCCTGCCGTTGCCGAGGCGGGAGTCATCGGCAAGCCCGATCCGGTGATTGGTGAAGTGGTAAAGGCCTTTGTTTCGTTGAAACGAGGTTTCGAGGCCAGTGAAGCGCTGCGCAAAGAGCTGCTGGGTTTCGCGCGCACAAAGCTGGGGCCGGCGGTGGCGCCCAGAGAAATCGACTTTCGCGAGAGCGTGCCCAAGACTCGCAGCGGAAAAATCATGCGCCGCCTCTTGAAGGCTCGCGAGCTTGGGTTGCCGGAAGGCGATCTTTCCACCCTGGAGAATGACTGATGGCTGTCGCTGGGGAGGGGCAGGGGAGATTTCGGATGAAAAAGAGAGTGGCTAATGGCGCAAGAAGATAGACGGAAGCGGCCGGCTTTGGGGCGGGATCACGCGCTCAAGCTGCTGCGCGAGATGCTGCGCATTCGCCGTCTCGAAGAGAAATGCGTAGAGCTCTACAGCGCTACCAAAATCCGTGGCTTTCTTCACCTCTATATCGGCGAGGAAGCGGTTGCGGTGGGCGCCATGCAGGCGCTCCAGGCTGAAGATGCGATTGTCGCCACCTATCGGGAGCACGGCCACGCGCTGGCACGCGGCGTCTCTGCGGCCTCCATCATGGCCGAGATGTACGGCAAGGTGGAAGGCTGCAGCCGCGGCCGCGGCGGCTCCATGCACCTGTTCGATGCGGCGACACGATTCTACGGCGGCAACGCCATTGTCGGCGGCGGGCTCCCGCTGGCCGTGGGCTTTGCCCTTGCGGATAAGGTGATGGGCCGCGCTCAGGTCACTGCGTGCTTCTTCGGAGAAGGTGCGGTGGCGGAAGGTGAATTCCACGAATCCATGAATCTTGCCGCGCTGTGGAATTTGCCGGTGCTTTTCTGCTGCGAAAATAATCTATATGCGATGGGCACGGCCCTCGCCCGCTCCGAGTCAGAGATCGATCTCTGTCTCAAAGCGTCCAGCTTTGAAATGCCCGCATGGCCGGTTGATGGCATGGATGTCATCGCTGTGGAGGAGGCCACCAAACGAGCGGCTCTCGCGGTTCGCTCCGGCGGCGGCCCTCATTTTCTGGAGTTCCGCACGTACCGTTTTCGCGCGCATTCTATGTACGATCCGGAGCTGTATCGCGACAAGCAGGAGGTCGAGGAGTGGAAGAAGCGCGACCCGATCGCGGTCTTTACGCAGCGATTAAAGGAGCAGGATCTGTGGAAAGAAGAGGATTGGGCGCGAATGGAAGAGGAAGTCGCGCAGGAAATCGCAAAAGCAATTGAGTTTGCTGAAGCCGGCACCTGGGAACCCGTCGAGGA
>DASTOD010000675.1:0-10470 GCA_035762645.1 Binatia bacterium
GATTTCTTGGTTAGTCGCATTGCTCCTCCTTGATCCTCCTCCATGACGCGTGGGGAGGAAAGAGAGGTGGAGGTTCCGAACTTCGCAAGGAGGCCAGGAAGAGCCACGAAGGACGGAAGAACAACAGGGGACAGGCGCAAGGAGCAAGGATGCAAAGAATAACGATGCAAAGAATAGGGAGCACTGGTTGGTGGGTTGTGCCGGCGTGGTTTGCGGCCGTTTTGGGGCTTGCGTTCGCTGGCTATGGATTAGCCGCGCAAACGCGCGGAGATGGCGAAAGTCTGGAGGATGAGGCCGCCTCTCTCCTGGCCCGCTATATCCGGATCGATACCACGAATCCCCCAGGCAACGAAACCAAGGCGGCAGAGTTCTTGAAGGAAATTTTTGACCGCGAAGGCATCGAAGCGAAGATCATTGAATCCGCTCCGAGGAGGGGAAGCATTTATGCTCGGCTTCCCGGCAACGGATCAAAGGCAACGGTTGTCCTGCTGAATCACATGGACGTGGTGCCGGCCGATGCCAAGCTCTGGAAGGTCCCTCCATTCGCGGGATTGATCAGGGATGGGTTTGTCTGGGGGCGCGGCGCTTTAGATATGAAAGGACCGGCCGTGGTTGAACTCTTGACAATGGTTGCTCTAAAGCGGAGCGGCGTCCCGCTCAAGGCGGATTTAGTCTTCTTGGGGACCGCGGATGAGGAGGCCGGGGGCGCCATGGGGGCCGGTTTTTTGTTGGAGAAGCATCCGGAGCTATTCAAGGATATCGGCCTGGTATTGAATGAGGGCGACGGTATTCGACTGGGCAATGACGGCAAAGCTCGCTTCTACAGCGTCGGTGTGGCGGAGAAGACCCCGTTGTGGCTCAAGCTTACGGCGACGGGCACTGCGGGTCATGGATCGACTCCGGGAAAAAATTCCGCCGTTCATAAGCTCATCGCCGCGTTGGATCGCATCGTCCGCTATCAAACTCCCATCAAAGTACTGCCTCAAGTACAGAACTTCTACGCCGCGACGGCTTATCTCGAGCCGCCGCCGCGCCGCGAACGCTACTCCGATCTGCGGCACTCTCTCCAAGATCCACGATTCGCGGCCGAATTTAGCCAGGACGCCAGGGCGAACGCGAGCGTGCGAAATACCATTGCCGTTACCGGGATCAAGGGCTCGGATAAAGTCAACGTTGTGCCCGGCCAAGCCTCGGCGGAAATCGACATTCGGTTGCTTCCAGGGGAAGAGCCGAGTCTTTTTATTCAGGAGCTACGGAAGGTGATCGCAGATGAATCGATCACGATCGAAATCATTCTCTCTTTTCCACCGGCAAAATCGCCGGAGCATCCGGAAGCGCTACGGGTCATTCGCGAGCTGGCAGCCGCGCACGATGGCGGCGTACCCGTGGTTATGCCCTTAGGCCGGGGTTTTACCGATTGCCATTTCTTTCGCGAGAAAGGTATTCCCTGCTATGGCTTCATACCGCTGCGCTCGCCGGCGGGCGGCGAGTCTCTGGTGCACGGAGTGGATGAAAGAGTGTCGGTCGAAAGCCTGCGTTCCGGCGTCCGCATGATGCACGAGTTGGTGCGGAAACTGGTCGCCGATTAGCATTCTTTACGTTCCGAGCGGGGAATCTCGTCAAAATCAGTTTTTGAACTCTGATGTCATTTCGAGCACAGCGAGAAATCTTGTTCCAACCGAAAAGAGAAATCTGCTTAGATCCCTCGCTGTTCGCCCGGGATGACAAACCGATGGGCTACACATTTTTCACGCCGCCGTGAATCAGCAGCAAGGGAGGGGATTTTCGATCAGGTTGTAGACATGGTCAAAGGTGACTTCGTTGATCCGCGCCAAAATTTTGAACACGCGCGGCGGCTCGCCTTTTAGAAAGACCATGATCGCAGTTTCTACGGGAGGGCAGCCCGGCTTTACGCATGGGACTTCTTTAATCACGATCGGTGCGTCGGGCGGAAACTCCAGAATCGTCCGAACCCAGTAACGAATCTGATCCAACGTAAATGACGAGACATCCTGCTTCCGGCCGAACGGGTCTATTTCGGCCGGTGCCGCGCCGCCGTTCTCCGTTGTGATACAACTTTTGAAACCGGCGGTGATTTTCTTCCCATCCAGATCGCGGCCGATGAATACCAGGCGGTTGAGTCGTTCCTCTCCAGTTGCCCATTGGCGCCCGGGACGCCCTTCGAAGAGCAGATGAACGCCCTGAAAAATAAATTGGTCCGGATCGTTGCGCAGGTTGAGAATTCCCTTCATGCGCATGATTTTCGGACCCGATTCGGTGAGCAGTTCACGAAACCATTGGCTCACCCGGAGCCCGTCAAGGTCCCCCGGTAAGACAAGGGAGACCGTCGATATATCCTCGGCGTGGCTGTGGCCGTCGTTGTGGTTTTGCGCCTTCTGCTCAAGGGCGAGACTCCGTAGATCCAAAACCTTGTCGAGCTCCACCTCCGAGTTTCTCGTCTGATAGATCCGGGCGGCTCCGTTGAGGTTGCGGATTTTGTATTCGAGCTCCTGCAAATCCTCCGGGTTGATGAGGTCCATTTTGTTCAACAAAACAAGATCGGCGAAGGCGATTTGCTCCCGAGCTTCCGTGGAACGGTCAATTTGTTGCCAGACGTGTTTGGAATCCACGACCGTAACCACGCCGTTTAGCTGAAATTCACTGCGGATCCGTTCGTCGATGAAGAAAGTCTGCACCACCGGCGCAGGATCGGCCAGCCCCGTAGTCTCGATCATCAACGTATCAAACTTCGATTTCTGTTCGAGCAGTTGAAACAGGCTACGGACGAGATCGCCGCGGACCGTGCAACAGATGCAGCCGTTGCTCATTTCGACGATCTCTTGTTCCGACGAGATCAGCAGATGGTGGTCAATGCCGACCTCGCCGAATTCGTTGACGATGACCGCTACGCGGCGGCCGTGATCGGCGGTTAGGATCCGATTCAGCAGGGTGGTTTTGCCCGCTCCCAGAAAGCCGGTGAGAACGGTTACGGGAACTCGTTGATCGTTGGGCTGCATGGCGGTATTAAAGAACCTGTCTTGGAGTTCAATTGTTTCTCAAGGTAACAACGAGTTTGTGCGCAGTCAACTTGAAGGATTTAGGGTAGCCTTCGTGCTCTTCGTGATCTCGGTGGTGAAAAACATCCGGAGAAAACAAAACCACGAAGGACACGAAGATAGAAAGCTAAGTTGAATCGACCGATGGGGGATCGCTATGAAGCTCAAAGGCAAAGTGGCATTGGTGACCGGATTCGGTTCGGGGCTGGGGCAGGCCATCGCCGTTCTCTTTGCGAAAGAGGGGGCGGCGGTCGCCGGGACGTCCGTCAACGAAATCAAGGGCCAACAAACCCTTGAGATAATTGACAGGCTGGGCGGAAAGGGGATGTTCCGCGCCGGCGATGTGCGCAGTTCAACGCAAATGCAAACATTGGTTGAGGAGACCGTCAGGCGATTTGGCGGCTTGGATATCGTGATCAACAGCGCCGGCGTCCGGACCAACGGCAGCATCACCCAGATTACCGAAGAGGACTGGGACCGCACATTGGATACCAATCTGAAGAGCGTGTTTATCGTATCCCGCCTTGCGATTCCGGAAATGATCAAACGCGGCGGCGGCGTGATCATCAATATCGCGGCACGGTCCGGAATTGCCGGGCAGGCCGGGCGAGCCGCCTACTGTGCCTCAAAGGGGGGAATGATCACGCTGACTGAAGCGATGGCTATGGATTATGCCGGAGAAAAGATTCGCGTGAATTGCATCTGCCCCGGCCCGACGAGAACTCCGATGGTGGACACCTCGACGCCGGAAAAATTGGCCCGATACGCCACGCGGGTGCCGATTGGGCGGATCGGCGAGCCGGAAGACGTTGCTTACGCGGCTCTGTATCTTGCCTCCGACGAGGCTTCAATGGTGACGGCGGCGATTTTGCCGGTAGACGGCGGCATGCGCCTGACCGGCGCATAGTCAGCCCAACGGCTGTAGCTCTTGGGCTACGGCACTAAATCCCCTCATCGCGCCAAGACGCCAAGCGCGCAAAGTAAAGATTCGGCTGCGAAACGGGTTAGGTCTCCAGGGCTGCCAGGGTTCTCTTTAGATCGTCCGGCAGCGGAGCGTTCCAGCTGTGTTTCGCGCCGCGAAATTCGAGACTTAAAGCGCGGGAGTGCAGAAACTGGCGGCGTAGACCAACCTGTTTTCGAAAGCGCTTGTTAAACTCAAAATCGCCATGCTGCTCATCCATCACGACCGGATAGCCAAGCTTGGAAAAGTGAAGTCGGATCTGGTGCATTCGACCCGTATCGATAGTGACGCGGACGAGGGTGGTTTCTGAAAGCCGCTTTTCGACCTTGAAGCGGGTCGTCGCGCGTACGGCTCGGCCCTCTCTCCCCGGCAACGGAAATTCGATCCGTCCGCTGTTTTCCCGTAGCCGCCCCGCTACCAGGCAAATATATTCCTTACCGACTTTTCCTTTTTCAAATAAAGTTTCGAGTTCTTCCGCCGCTTTGTCGCTTTTGGCGATGATCAGGAGACCGGAAGTGTCTTTGTCGAGACGGTGGACGAGCCTGGGAACGATACGATCGGGGCGATACTTGGCTTCCACGACGCCGAGTATCGATTCACGTTTGAGAATGGTTTTCCCTTCGTGAACGGCCAATCCGGCTGGTTTATTGATCACCAGGAAATCCTTATCTTCGAATACGATTTGCAACTCGATATCAGCGGCAGCGCTTTTGGCGGCTGCGTGGGACTTTTCCGGCAAGAGAATATAGAGCTGAATGCGATCGCCTGGCCGGACGGTCGCTTCGGCGCTCGCTCTTCGGCCGTTAACGCGCACTCCGTTTTTACGGAATAGCCGTCGCACATAGCCGATTGGAAAACGTTTCTTTAGAAAATTCTCAAGTTTTTTGGCGGATTCGCCCGGTGGAGCGACAATCTCCTGCATATCCATTCACACTTAGCCGGATCACCTTCGTCCGGTCAAGAGAAACGGGACGCAATATTTGCATTTCCCTAGGAATTAAGATAGCTTACGCGAATGGCGCTTAAGAGCTTCCCTGTGAACCGTGCGCGCCTTGGTGAGGTTGTCATTGAGCCGGAATGCGTCGGTCGATGCTATTAGAAAAAAAATCGATCAAGTTGATGCTAAACTCGTTGCCCTTCTGAATGATCGAGCCTCCCTTGCGCGGAGGATCGGCCATACCAAAAGCTTAAACAGCGAAGAAGTCTACGCCCCCGGTCGGGAAAAAGAAATCCTTTACCGGGTCTCACGGCTCAGCCGCGGTCCGCTCTCCGATCAGGCGATCCGGTCCATTTATAGAGAAGTCATCTCTGCTTGCCGTTCACTCGAGGGCCGGCTAAGAATCGCCTTTTTTGGAGCGGAGGCAACCTACTCTCATCTCGCTGCCCGCGAGAAATTTGGCTCAACCGCCGCGTTGCTGCCGACGGCCAGCATCGGCGAGGTGTTTCAGGAGGTCAGCCAGGGCCGCGTCTCTTTTGGCGTGGTGCCGATCGAAAATTCGACCGAGGGGGTGGTAGCTCACACTCTGGACTTGCTGGTGGATTCCGATTTGAAGATTTGCGCGGAGGTCTTTTTGGATATCCACCACTATCTCTTGTCCCGAAGCGGCCGTGCTGAAGAGATTCGAAAGATCGCGTCCCATCCGCAGGCTTTGGCCCAGTGCCGGCGCTGGCTGGCCGGTCGGTTTCCCGCTGTTCCGGTCGAAGAAGTCGCGAGCACGGCTCATGCGGCCATGCTGGCGGCGGCGGACGAGACCGTGGGAGCCATCTCGAGCGCTCTCGCTAAAGAAGTCTATGATCTTCAGGTCGTCGCGGCAAAGATAGAGGACCAGAGCAACAACATCACTCGCTTTCTGGTTCTCGGGAACCAGGACACTCGACCCAGCGGCGATGACAAAACGTCGCTGGCGTTTTCAGCGAAAGACAGACCCGGCGTGCTACACCGTTTGCTGCAGCCGTTCGCCAAAAGCCGGATCAACTTGACCAAGATCGAATCGCGGCCGCTCAAGAACAAACCGTGGGAATACATCTTCTTCATCGATCTTAAGGGTCACAGAGAAGAGAAGCGGGTCAACAAAGCGATTCATGATCTAGAAAAGAATTGTCTCTTTATCAAGATCCTGGGTTCGTATCCGAGCGGAGCATGAACACGACTGACCGCGTCCCCGAGCATATCCGCACGTTGGTGCCCTACACGCCCGGGAAACCGATCGAAGAGGTAGAGCGGGAGTATGGCATTTCCAACTCGATCAAGCTCGCCTCCAATGAAAATCCCTTGGGGCCGTCGCCGAAAGCGATGGCAGCGATCCGGTCGCGATTGGATCAGCTCCATCTTTATCCGGACGGCGACTGTTTTTATTTGAGGAACGGGCTGGCAAAACAATTGGGAGTGAAGGCCGAACAGTTGATCTTTGGCAACGGTTCCAATGAAGTCATCGAGTTGGCCGTCAGGACGTTTCTCAGAGCCGGGGACGAAGCCGTGATGGCAGAACAGGCCTTTGTGGTCTACCCGTTGGTGGTGCAGGCGGCGGGAGGTGTCGCCAAAGCGGTGCCGCTCACGGCGTTGACTCATGATCTCGAGGGCATCGGCGAGGCCATCACCAACAAGACACGGATGGTTTTTTTGGCTAATCCCAACAATCCCACGGGGACTATTTTTCGGCGCAAGAGCTGGGAGCGCTTTCTCGCCAAAGTTCCACCGGATGTTTTGATCGTTGTCGATGAAGCCTACTTCGAGTACGTGGACGATCCCGAATATCCGAACTCGCTCCACTATCGCGACCGCGGCAAGACGCTGCTGAGCGTGCGGACGTTCTCCAAGTTGTACGGTCTGGCCGGCCTGAGGATCGGCTATGGCATCGGCGCGGAAGACGTGATCGATCTCATGCAGCGGGTGCGCCAACCGTTCAATGTCAATGCCGCGGCCCAGTGGGGCGCCCTTGCCGCCCTCGATGATCGCGAGCATGTGCAGCGCACTCTGGAAGTAAACCGCCAGGGGATAGCGTATCTCTTTCAAGAGCTCGGCAAGCTCGGCCTGGAGGCCGTCCCCAGCCAGGCGAACTTCATTCTCACCCGTGTCGGCAACGGCAAGGAGATCTTCCAGCGACTGCTGACCCGCGGCGTGATCGTGCGCCCGATGGCCGTCTATGCGCTTCCAGAATATATCCGGGTCACCGTTGGAACGATGGATGAGAATCAACGCTTCATCGAAGCATTAAAGAACGTGCTGAGCGCTTGATGGCCGGGAGATCGGTGAAAGGCAATTTATGATCGTCGTATTGAAACCGGGCAGTAGCAAAGAAGAGATTCAACAGATCATCGAGCGCATCGAGAGCTTTGGACTGCGCGCGCATGTTTCCGAAGGCGAAGAAAGGACGATCATCGGCGCTATCGGCAACGAGCGCTTGCTGGCCGACCAGACCTTGGAAACTTTCCCGGGAGTCGAAAAGGTCTTGCCCATTCTCAAGCCGTACAAGCTCGTGAGCCGCGAGTTCCAGCCGAAGAACACGGTCATCGAAATCGACGGACGCAGAATCGGCGACAAGAAGATCCACGTCATGGCGGGCCCCTGTTCCGTGGAATCTGAGGAGCAGGTGCTGCGGGCGGCGATTCCGGTCAAGGAGGCAGGCGCGACTTTCCTGCGCGGCGGCGCATACAAGCCGCGGACGTCGCCCTATAGCTTTCAAGGATTGGGCCCCGAAGGGTTGAATTACCTGGTCCACGCGCGCGAAGTGACCGGATTGCCGGTCATCACCGAAGTGCTCGATCCGAGGGACCTCGACGTCGTCTGCAAATACGCCGACATCTTGCAAATCGGCGCGCGGAACATGCAAAACTTCAAGCTTTTGAGCGACGTGGGCCGGCTCGACAAGCCGGTAATGCTCAAACGGGGCATGAGCGCCACCATTCAAGAATTTCTGTTGTCGGCCGAGTATATCGCCACTGAGGGAAACCGAAAAATAATTCTTTGCGAGCGGGGCATCCGCACCTATGAGACGGAGACGAGAAACACGTTGGATCTGAGCGCCGTTCCCGCGTTGAAACTGCTGACCCATCTTCCGGTGTTCGTTGATCCCAGCCATGGCACGGGGCGGTGGGATTTGGTTGCGCCCATGGCCCTGGCGGGAATAGCGGCCGGGGCGGACGGTTTGCTCATCGAGGTGCATCCGCAGCCTGAGCTGGCGCTGAGCGACGGCCCACAGTCGTTAAAGCCGGCCAAGTTTATGGCGCTGATGGCCGATCTGAAAAAGGTGGCAGAGGCGTTGGGGAGAAGTATCTAATGGGGGTTTTGTTTCGGACCATGGTGGTGGCCGGTGTCGGATTGATCGGCGGCTCGCTGGCCCTGGCGGCGCGGAGAGAAGGGTTGGTTAAAGAGGTTGTCGGATTAGGAAGGAGTGAAAAGAACCTAAAGGTGGCCAGAGCGCGTGGCATCATCGATCGGTACGTGGTGAGGGAAACGGACATTCCACGGGAGACGGATTTCCTGATGATGGCCACGCCCGTCCAAACCACGGTGCCGATGGCGCGCGCCTTTCTTCCCGTCTTGGCTCCCGGCTGCATCGTCAGCGACGTGGGCAGCGTCAAGGCGGAGGTCGTCCGCGGAATGGAGGCTTTGTTGCCGGAACATATCCCTTTTGTCGCGGGCCACCCGATCGCGGGCGGGGAGCAATGGGGCGCCCAGGCGGCCAGAGCGGATCTTTTCGCCGGCCATCGCTGCATTCTGACGCCGACGAGAAAAACGGATCCGAAGGCTTTGAAAAAGGTGGCTTTGCTGTGGCGCAAGCTGGGCGCCAAGGTCGAAATGATGGATCCCGAGGTGCATGATCGCGTGCTGGGCGTCATAAGCCACTTGCCGCATGTGTTGGTTTACGCTCTTGTGAACGCTTTGGCCCGGACCCGAGTGCCGGGCGTGGATCTAAAAAAATATTGTGCGGGCGGGTTTAAGGATTTCACCAGAATCGCCTCGAGCCGGCCGGAATTATGGCGCGATATCTGCCTGATGAATCGCCGGGCTCTCGGCCAACTAGTGGGCGATTACATTGACAATTTGGAACAGTTGAAACGGTGGATTGAAGGTGGTAAGGGCGCCTTGCTGGAAAGAGAGTTTGCCCGGGCAAACGAGATCCGGAGGCAAATCGCCTAGAGCCGATGAAAGCGATACCTGAAACAGATCTCCCCCTGCGGGGCGAAATAACGGTTCCGGGGGACAAGTCGATCGGCCATCGGGCGGTGATTTTCGCCAGCATCGCTCATGGACGGAGCCGAATCATTAATCTATCCGGCGGCGAAGACAACCGGCGGACGGTGCAGGCGTTCCGGGATATGGGCGTCGTTATCCGCTCCGATGGCGAATCGCTAACCGTTGAAGGCCGGGGTTGGGAAGGCTTGTCCGCGCCGCGTTCGACCATCGATTGCGGCAACTCGGGGACTACGATGCGGCTCCTCTCGGGAGTATTAGCGGGACGCTCCTTTGCGAGCCGCCTCGATGGCGACGCCTCGCTGCGGCGGCGGCCGATGCGCAGAATCATCGATCCCCTGACCCGAATGGGAGCCCAAATCACCGGCCGCGACGGCGCGGGTTTGGCTCCTCTCGAAATTCATGGCGGCGGGTTGCAAGGAATCGAGTATCGCATGCCGATGGCCAGCGCCCAGGTGAAATCCGCCATCTTGTTGGCCGGTCTTCAGGCAAGTGGTGTCACGACCGTGTTCGAGCCGCAAAACTCGCGCGATCACACCGAAGTGATGATCCGTGGCTTCGGCGGCGAAGTATCGATCCGCTGTGGCTCGGTGACAGTCGCCGGCGGGCAAACGTTGCGCGCCAGAGAGGTGAGCATACCCGGCGATATTTCCTCCGCGGCTTTCTTTCTCGTGGCTGCGGCCGCCATTCCGGGGTCGGAAGTGATCGTTCGAGACGTGGGCGTCAATCCGACCCGCGACGGAGTGCTGGAAATCTTGCGGCGTATGGGAGCGAAGCTCGAATGCCTCAACGAACGGATCGAAGCCGGTGAGCCGGTGGCGGATTTAAAGGTGACCGGAGGCCGCTTAGTCGGCGTCGAGATCGGCCCGGAGATGAGCGCGCGAACCATCGATGAGTACCCGATTTTGCTCGTGGCCGGCGCGCTCGCCGAGGGCGTCACGAGCATCTCGGGCGTTAAAGAACTGAGGTATAAGGAATCCGATCGCATCGCCGCGATGACCGAGGGGCTCGGCGCCCTGGGGGTTTCGGTGGCGGAACGGGAAGATGGCATGACGGTCAGCGGCTGCCGGCGTCTCAAAGGTGCAGCCGTGAAAAGTTATGGAGATCACCGGGTGGCCATGGCGTTGGCTATTGCCGGTCTTTGCAGCGACGGCGGCGTGCAGATTGATGATGCCGATTGTGTGGATATCTCCTTTCCAAACTTCTTCGAACTGCTGGAGAAGATCCAGTTGCATTAATGCCGAAGAGGGAGGATATTC
>DASTOD010000676.1:0-15773 GCA_035762645.1 Binatia bacterium
GCCCCACACGAGCCGGAAATCATGAAACAGAAGCGATGACCAGGGTCGGATGTTTTGGCCGTCGGTGTGCTGCAGGTTTTTTTCAGCTTGGCGGTTCAATTTTCACCCTCACCCTTCCCTCTCCCTCGAGCCTGTGTCGCAGTGTCATCTTTCACAGTCTCCTCGTGGGGAGAGGGTTAGAGTGAGGGTTAAACGAGGGCATAGATTACCGCGAATCTGCCGGGTTGTAGTCCTCCAAAACTCCGCTTTTCTCGGCCCGCGCCAACACCGCTTCAATGGTCTTTACAAGCTCACGAGCCGCGTCAACGCTCAATTCCACGGCGATCCGCGCAGCCGGGCCTTCGGCTTCGTTCACGAAGTCTATGTTCAGCGCGTGTTCAAGCGGCATCTCATACGGGTGATCGTAGGAGACATTGGCCTCTCTCACCTCGAACCAGCCGTCCGCTCCTTTGCCGCGGCCGGCAATCTTCGCCTGGTGAACAATCATGGTACACATAAGCGCGCGCTCCTTTCCGATGTGGCTCTAAGATTGCAAACGCCTTTCCAGGAACGCAAAGATCTTCTTCCACCCGTCGACGGCCTGCTCCTGGCGATACGCCGGCCGGTCATAATAGAAAAAGCCGTGGCCCGCGCCGTCATATCTATGGAACTCATAATTTTTACCATGCCGCTTGAGCTCCGCTTCGTGCTGATTCACTTGTTCAGGCGACGGCGATTTATCGTCGTTGCCGAAGAGGCCGATCATAGGGCAGGAGAGATCTTTCGTATAGTCAATCGGAGCGACGGGCTGTTTGGGGGTGAGCTCCTCTTTCGACGCTGCAACTCGACCTCCCCAGCACTCCACTAGCGCATCTAAGCCCTTCAAACGACACGCGGCAAGAAAACCATGACGGCCGCCCGAACAGGTGCCGAAGACTCCGACTTTGCTGCTGACGTGCGGTTGCGAGCGCAGGAAGCGCAGCGAGCCCTCGAGGTCGCCCAATACCTGATCATCGGGCACACCGCCTGCCGATCGCACCTTCGCGCCGACATCTTCGGCGGTCCCATGTCCTTCACGGAAGTAAAGATTGGGTGAAATCGACGCGTAGCCGTGATGCGCGAATCGCCGCGCGCATTCGCGATACCACTCATCCCAGCCGGGCGCGTGGTGGATCACGACCATCCCTGGGTAAGGCCCGGGACCTAGCGGACGCGCGTAATAGGCGTTGATCACATCTCCTTTATGGCCCTGGACGGTGACGGTTTCCGCCAGCATGCCTTCATACATGTTGGTCTGGTACATAGTTCCCTCCTTTGATTTGGTTCGATTTTACTGAAGATCAGTCGATCACTTAATACAAAACTCCCGGTTCGTGCAACAGCTTTGCCGTCTGGCTGTCGAAAAAAAGCCGCGTCGGGCCTGCGCCGGTTGCGAGTCTCGGGTTCCGCGTCCCGGGTCAAAGGCGAAACCGGCCTCCGCTCGGTAATCTCTAGCGCCCATTGTCAGTGAACCTGTTTCAACGGCCTTACAGGAAGATTTTTGAGCATTCCGGGCTCCTCGACTGCCCGGGGAACTCTGCCAATTCCGGCATCAAGGGGTGGTCGAGAAGCCCCTTGCAAGCGGTCCCTAGACATTGTAGATTGGATTCACACTTCAGTATGGGGCCTTCTGAGTGAAAATGGCAGAGTTTGAAGGTCTAGTCAGTCTTTCCTTGCGAGTTCCCTCGCGGACAATCCGACCAGAGCGTGCGTTTCAGTTCATGTTCTGCTCCCAGCGGTGATCACAGGGTCAAAGACTTTAACGTTTTCCACAAGGAGGAGAACATGGGCAGTAAAATTTATGTAGGTGGTTTACCGTACGCGACCACCGACGCGCAGTTGCAAGAACTCTTTTCGGCGCATGGCACCGTGGAGTCGGCGCGCGTGATTACGGACAAATTCACGGGACGCTCCCGGGGATTTGGATTTGTCGAAATGAGCTCCAGCGAGGAAGCCCAGAGAGCGATTCAAGCGCTCAACGGGACCGATCTCGAGGGCCGGAGTCTCACCGTTAATGAGGCCCGCCCGCAGGAAAAGCGGTCTGGCTTTGGTGGTGACCGAGGCGGCGAGAGACGGGGTGGCGGTGGTCGTAACCGCTGGTAGTTTTCTAGCTTTAATCTTTAAAGCTTAATAGCATCAGGGGCGCGGGGTCGGCGCGCCCCTGTGTTTTTTCCTGCCTGGGTACCAGCCTCGGTTTCCGGGCTAGTCGGAACCAATCGTTATCTACGCAATGGAGAAGGTCGCGATTGATGATCTGTCTTTATCCGATCTCGACGGCCGATTCCAGCCGCTATCGAATTATTTTCAGGAACACGTTCTTTTGATTTTTCTCAGGCACCTCGCCTGACTCCCTTGCCAGCATCACCTGGACGAGGTGAAGCGCTTCAAATCGGAATTCGAGCGCCGCGGCGTTACAATCGTCGTCGTCTCTTTCGCGGAACCGGCGACAGTCGGCCGGTACCAGGCATATCATCGTTGGCCGTTCGCCATCTTGGCTGATCCGAATCGAATTGCCTATCGCGCCTTTGCTCTGAAGAGGCTTTCTTTGTGGCGCCTGTTTTCCCCGTCCACGTTGCGACTGTATTTGAGACTATTGCGCGAAGGTAAGCGCCTTCAGAGTTACGGCAGAGATGACTACTATCAAGCCGGCGGCGATTTTTTGCTTGATCGTCGGGGCAATATACTGTTTGCACACCGCAGCCGGGAACCGTCGGACCGCCCGGTGGTTTCTAGGTTGCTGGAGGAACTCGATCGAGCGAAGGGAAGTAACTGAAAAAAAAGTGCGCCCAAGATGAGTAAAGACGCGGTAATTGAGCGCGTCGACAACGTTCGAGTTTTCCAGTACCATTACGACAGAGCGAGGTAAAGAAAGATGGCCACACCTGAATTTGTCTACCAGGATCCATTTCCACTGGGAAAAGACGATACCCAGTACCGGCTTCTTACCAGAGAGCATGTCTCGCTGTCTCAGTTTGACGGCAAGGACATTTTGAAAATCGAGCCCGAAGCTCTGACCTCTATCGCCAATGAGGCCATGCGCGACGTATCGTTTCTCCTGCGCACGGCGCATCTCGAAAAAGTCGCCGCCATCCTGAAGGACCCGGAGGCGTCGGACAACGATCGGTTCGTCGCGATGGCGATGTTGCGCAACGCGGAGACCTCGTCGAAGGGGATTCTTCCTTTCTGCCAGGATACCGGCACGGCCACCATTTTCGGAAAAAAGGGACAGCAAGTTTGGACGGGAGTAAAGGACGAAGAGTGGCTGGCCAAAGGAGTGTACAAGACCTACGTCGAGGAAAACCTCCGTTATTCTCAAACAGCGCCACTGGATATGTACCGAGAAGCGGATACCGGGACCAATCTGCCTGCCCAGATCGATTTGTTCGCGACCGACGGCATGGAATACTCTTTTTTGTTTGTCGCCAAGGGCGGCGGATCGGCCAACAAGACCGCCCTGTACCAGGAGACAAAAGCTTTGCTAAATCCAGCGAGTTTGCAGAAGTTTCTAACCGAAAAGATGAAAACGCTTGGGACCGCCGGTTGCCCTCCGTATCATTTGGCATTTGTTATCGGCGGCACGTCCGCCGAGGCCTGCTTGAAGACCGTCAAATTGGCAACGACCGGCTATCTCGATCATCTGCCAACCACGGGAAACGAGCATGCCCGGGCCTTTCGCGATCCTGAAATGGAAGAAAAGATGCTTCAGGCCGCCTACCAAGCGGGATACGGCGCGCAATTCGGCGGCAAATATTTCGCGCTGGACGTGCGTGTGATTCGATTGCCGCGCCACGGCGCTTCTTGTCCGGTTGGAATGGGCGTCTCCTGTTCCGCCGACCGGAATATCAAGGGAAAAATTAACCGCGACGGTCTTTGGGTGGAGGCGTTGGAACGTAATCCGGGTAGACTCATTCCCGAAGAGTATCGCGGCAGAGTTTTGGGCCATGCCGTTTCCGTCGATCTCAATCGGCCGATGAAGGAAATTCTCGCCCAGCTGAGCCAACATCCGGTAACGACGCAGTTATCGCTTACCGGCACGATGATTGTCGCGCGCGACATCGCGCACGCGAAGCTCAAAGAGAAACTGGACCGGGGCGAAGATTTGCCGCAGTACTTCAAAGATCATCCGGTATACTACGCCGGGCCCGCCAAGACGCCCGATGGAATGGCGTCCGGCTCTTTTGGACCAACGACAGCCGGGCGGATGGATTCCTATGTCGATCTTTTTCAGTCCCGCGGCGGTTCGATGATCATGCTCGCCAAAGGCAACCGCAGCCCGCAGGTTACCGAGGCGTGCAAAAAGCACGGCGGATTTTATCTCGGTTCGATCGGTGGGCCGGCTGCGCTTTTAGCCAAGGAAAACATCAAAAAAGTGGAACTGCTTGAGTATCCGGAGCTGGGGATGGAAGCGATCTGGAAGATCGAGGTGGAGGACTTCCCGGCATTTATCCTGGTCGATGATAAGGGCAACGACTTTTTTCGCCAGATCTGCGCGTGACTCCTGACGAGCGGTTTTTTGCGTCGTAATGTCCCGGCAGTCGGGTGTCCTCCCGAGCGAACGCAAGGGATCTGAGGCAGATTTTGCCCTGGGTGGAAACAAGGATTTCTCGCGTTGCTCGAAATGACCGGGGAGGTTCGATGCCAACGGCACTATTGTAATCTTCTTGTCTCCTTCGCTCCTTGTTCTGCTTGTGTTGACCTACAGGAAGTTCTCCATTTCAAATCGACCTTCGCCGATGAATCGCCCTTCTAGGCGGACATGATCTCCTTCCCGCAGGCGATTAAAGCGATCACTGACGGGTCGCGGCGGATTGTAGGGCACCAAAACAACCACCGCTCTGTTGCTCCGATTGCGAATCTCAAATGTGCCTCGGCGCGCGTCGATGTGCTGCACCCGTCCTTCGACCGTCTCGAAGCGATCGGCACGGCCGGAGCCGCCGTATCCGCCCCGCTCCTGGACGCTGTCTCTGACGGTGATAAGGTCCGTATAGAGCCGGCCGTCGCGGTCCTGCTGAGTCCTCATCGCCACGTAGTCTCCGGGTTCCAAATCAGCAACGACGTGCTCTCTTTGGCGATAAATGACTTTCGTGCGGTTATCATACTTTACTTTCGAGGTGCGGCCGCTATCGGCGCGCAGCTCGATTTCCCTGGCGCGAGTGTCGACGTAGGCAATCTCGCCGGCCAGTTCACCGCCGGCGTTGCCGTAATCGCCGAGCCCATCCACATGGCCCAATTCATGGCATCCGGCCAAACCCAATACCGCCAACAAGAAAAATCCACCGAAATATCTTCCAAACGCCATAAAATAACTCCTTGTCCGGCTAACTTTACTCACCTGCATCGAGCTTCTAACACCGCCGTCGTATTGGACGTACGGCGCTCGCTAGCGTTAATCAGAGCAGGCTGGTGAAAAAGGCCCATAGGCCTAGCCGATCGTCCTGAGCTCGTCGAAGGATGCGCTCAATTTTCGTCGGTACGGCTGGCTTATAGCGTATGGCTTATGGCGTATGGTTCGGTCTATATGCCATAAGCTATCAGCCATATGCCATTTCCATCGCGCCCCTTGCCTCTGAACCTTTTTGACCAGCCTGCAAACACAGGTTTAAACACTGTCGGTCACAGCGGGGGCGAAAAAGAAGAAATCGGAAGGGCGAAGGTGCGACAGAAACGGAGAATGGACTACCGACGCAGACCATGTAGTCCGTGGTCCCGTGGTCAGTGGTCTGGCCTTGCGGGATTACAGGCTGTAAAGACGGGCGGCGTTCTCTCCCATGAGTTTAGTCTTCAGCGATTCGGATAGATCTTTGCGTTCCAGGACTTCTTCCACGGTGTGCGGGAATTTGGAGTCGCTGTGGTTATAGTCGGTGGCGAAGATCAATCGGTCCGCCCCGATGAACTCAGCTACATAGGGCAACGTTTTTTCCTCCATCTCGAAGGCGTAATACATTTGCCCGCTGCGCATGTATTCGCTCGGCGGTTTGGTTAGCCACGGAACCGTCGGCTGCAGATATTCGTAGTGCTCATCGAGGCGCTCCATCCAGTAAGGCACCCATCCCGCCCCGGCCTCCAGAAAGGCGACTTTCAAGCGCGGAAATCGCTCGAGGAGACCGCCGACCACGACGCAGAGCACGGCGATCATTTGCTCGAAGGGATGCGCCATGGCGTGATTGAAAAATGGATGGTCGAATCTCTCCGTTCCGGCGGGCACGCCGTCGCCCGCCCCAACATGAATACAGACGGGAACGTTGAGGCGCTCGGCCTCGGCGAGAAAAGGATAGAGATCGGGATCGTCGAGATTTTTCCTGGAAGCCGAAACGGGCGGTGCCGCGACCGCGACAAACTTAAGGTCTTCCACCGCGCGACGCAGTTCTTTCACCGCCTCGACCGGATCCTGGATGGCCGTCAAGGCAACTCCTTTGAGGCGCCGCGGGTCAGCTTTGCAGTAGTCCGCCAGCCAATTGTTGTAGACCCGCGCCACGGCGCTGGCAAGGTCCTTGTCTTCTACGAAAGGCAGACTCAAGAAAGGCGATGTCCCGAAGAGCACCGCCGTGTCGATACCTTCCAGATCCATGTCCTTCAGACGCTGGGCGGGATCCGCCATTCCCGTTGTGGGCTGCGGATGGCGGTTGCGGGGCGCGCCGACAAAACTGCACGCTTTCCCAACCGGCTTGGGGGTCAATTTGCCGTCGATCATCACAAAATTGAACCCGCGGTTGTCCTTGACCGCCTTGGGCGCTCGGGAACGGTAGGGTGCTTCAATTAGATCCGCCCACGGAATGTCTCGTTCCAATACATGGCCGTCGGCATCGATAATACGCATCGTTGTTGCCCATCCCTTTCCTAATCATTCTTGTCCGTTGTGTCTTCATTTGACGTCGCCCGGAAACAACTTCGACGCATAGTCGCGGTTGACTTCCCGGATGAGCGTGTTGTCGTAGAATCTCTTCGGATCCAATTCGGCGGCTTTTGGGACGGTGGACTGTTCGAGAACGAGCTTGATGGCTTCGGCGTCCACGGTCATATCTTTATTCCAGACTTTGAGGCCTTCCCGGTAGCTTTCTTCGAGCAGCTTCGCGTCGGAGAGCTTGGTATACTGCGCTTCGATTTTCTGGGCGAAAACCCGATCGTCGATGGCGCGTTTCACGCCGTCGAGATAGCCCATCAGAAATATCTTCAACGTGTTGGGGTTCTTCTGAAGGAAGGATCGCGCCACGCCGGTGCCGGGGCCGATGATTTTCAGTCGGCGCTCGTAAAAATCGACGATAACCGGGAACCCTTTGCTGCGTGCCATTTCGCTCTGTGGCGGCGTCACGATCAGTCCGTCGGCGTTACCCAGCAGAAAAGTGGACAACGCATCGGGAGGGCCTTTGTGGTAAAGAAGTTTGATGTCCTTGCCGATTTCCATGCCGCGCTCCCTGGCGGTCTTTCGCATCGCGATTTCTCCAAAGGCCCCCACCGAAGTTGTCGCGACCGACTTGCCGCGCAGGTTTTCGAACGTACTCAACCCCTTCTGGCCGAACAAGATCAAGGTGCTGCGATCCACGGATGCGCCGATGTAAATCACATCCGAGCCGGCCACGTTGGCGTGGATGGTTGCCGTGCCGCCTTGATAGACATCGACGGCGCCGGACAGGAGCGCCTGCGCGGATGCCGTCGCGCTCAGTTGGCTGATGTTCAAGCTTAGGCCGCGCTTCGAAAAGTATCCGGCCTCATGGCCGACGAGCAGGGGCAGGTAAAGAGGACCATAGGCGGCGATGGCGACGTTCAGTTGGTTTCTTTCCGGTTTCGGCTCGGCGGGCTCGGCAACGGGTCCGCAGATCGCCAGCAAACCGACCCAAAGTAGTGCCGGCAGGATTGTTCGGTTAGAAAGTTGTACCATCGAATATGCTCCTGAAGTCCCGCTCTGCCTCTTATTTGACCGCGAGGATGTTAGCGAGTTTCGATATCATTGACGGACTGAGCTTGAACAATCCGTCGACGATTCTTTTTACCTCTTCGCCGGTCAGCGGATTGATATCGAGATTGGTTTTTTTTGCCTCGGCCACGAATTCCGGATCGGTGAGAGTATTCGCGAAAGCCCTGCGAAGAGTCTCTAACCGATCCTTGGGAGTGCGCGGTGTCGTGACGTAAACGCGGACGATGGCCGCCGGATCAATAGCTCCGGCTTTCAGAAGCTGGCGCGCTTCGTTGGTCTTGGCCAGGTCCAGAGCGAAGGGTACGTCTGGAAGATCCGGAATTTTTTTGGACGTTACCTGGAGAACCACCTTGACATCTCCGGATTGAAATCCGGTGGCCCAATTGACTTTCATCGATTCCCAAGCCCAGCAGCTGCCGTGTAGCTCGCCGGCGTCGGCGGCCAGACGTATTTCAGCGGTGCCTTTGTACCCCTCGACCACCTGTATGGGCAGATCGAGGGTGGCCTTGAGGGCTCGAGCAACGTCGCTCGTGCTATTGCCCGGACTCAGGCCGCCCAGTTTGATCGGTGTTTTTGACGCGAGCCACTGATCCATGTTGTTGACGCCGCTCTCTTTACGCAGGGCGCATACCGTGCTGTCCTGGACCGGAACACCGAGGTACTCCAGCTCCCGCATATCGAAATCGATTCCTTTCATGCCCAGCGCTCGCCCCAGAATTAAGGAGCCGTTGAAAATGCCGAATGTAAGCCCGTCGGGCTTGGCGCTGCTGTGAAGGTACTTCGCGGCGATCAGCGTTCCGGCCCCCGTCATGTTTTCGACCACGACGGCAGGGTTGCCGGGAACATGTTTGCCCATGTGCCGGGCCATAACTCTCGTGTAGGTGTCAAATCCGCCCCCCGCGCTGCCCCCAACGATGATCCGAATCGTCTTGCCTTTATAGAAGTCGTCCGCGAAAACAAAGCTGCACAACAACAGCCACAGAGCGACGGTTGCCGATAAAAGTTTAGCTTTCATGCCGCGACCCTCCCAAATCGGGTCCATACAAGGAACGACAGCTCCTTGTCAACGTGTTTTTCGCGGGCATGGCCTGCGTTTCTCTGCCGGCTCGTGCAAGGTTGGGGCCGCGAAGCGGCAAGCGCCCGATTAGACGTTGACGAGAGATGCGGTTTTCGCATAGGGTGCTGCCAATTTCGATAGCGATGTGTAAAAGGCTTGGCCGTGCTTCGACTCGGCTCAGCACGAACGGTCAATGAGTTGCCGATATTTAGACGATTGCTCTGACCTGAGCACGGTCGAAGGGCAAGATGAAAAGGAGCTGTGCGATGCTTATGAAAATTTTTGCCGGAGTTGCCGTCGTTGCCGGACTCACGGTCGCCCTCAATTCGTCCGCTTTGGCCGCCAGCGACGAATTCTACAAAGGCAAAGTGATCCGGATCGTCGTCGGTTTTTCCGCCGGCGGGGGATTCGACACCTACGCCCGTTCGGTCGCTCGACACATGGGCAAATATGTTCCCGGAAACCCAACGATAGTGGTTGAAAACATGACCGGTGCCGGTAGCTTGATCGCCGCCAATCATGTCTACAAAGTGGCGAAGCCGGATGGTTTGACCCTCGGCGCATTCAATGGCAACCAGATTCTCGGGCAGCTCGTCGGCGCTCCAGGCATCAACTTCGACGCTCGCAAGATGGAGTGGGTTGGGGCTCCCGGATACAACCACGACCTTTGCGTCGTCAATCGCCAGAGCGGCGTGTCCAGCGCTGAACAGTGGCTGTCGTCCAAAACGCCCTTAAAACTAGGAGGCAGCGCGCCCGGCGCGCCGACGGACGATGGGCCGAAGATCCTCAAAGAAGCCGTTGGTCTGCCTATCCGCCTCGTCAGCGGCTACAAAGGCACGGCCGATATTCGTGTTGCCGTGGAGTCGGGCGAGGTCGATGGCCTATGCGGATTTTCCTGGGCCTCGGTGCGTGCGACGTGGCGCAAGGCTATAGAGTCCGGACAAGTGGCCGTGCTGCTGCAGACCGCGCCGAAAGCGCATGGCGACCTGCCGAAAGTTCCGTTGTCGATCAGCTTCGCCAAAACCGCGGAGGCGCGGCAACTGATCGAGGCGGGCGTTCATCAGCCCAGTTCTCTCACTTATAGTTACTCGCTGCCGCCAGCGACGCCGAAAGATCGCGTGCAGACTCTCCGCAAAGCGCTCTCCGAGACGCTAAAAGATGAAGCTCTTTTGAATGAAGCCGCCAAGGCCAATCTCGAGATCGCGCCTGCTTCAGGGGAACAAATCGAGCAGAGTATTCGGGACCTGTTCAAGACCGAGCCCAAAGTCGTGGCAAAACTGAAGGAGGTCTTGAAGTAACTGCCGTCGCTGCCAATGACCGGGTGGCGGCAGGGGGTTCTGCGCGCATAAACGTTCGGCGTGCTTCGAGGGCCTCAGCATGCACGGAAATGCTCGACGATATCAATCCACCTCCGTTCATCCTGAGCAACGTCGAAGGATTCCGAGAGGTTTTAGCCAACTGCTAACGAACCAAGTAGTTGCGCCGACGTTAGTTCAGCTCTGTTCGCCCGAATCGAAGTCAAGCAATCCTTGAAATTCCAGTCCTTCGATTTCTTGCAACGTTTTGCCGGCGATCCCCTGGAGATCGCCGTACATCCCGACGGTTGCTTGCATGACGCGGTCGATCTGTTCTTCGCGTTTGGCCCACTGCTTGGTGATCGCCTTCCGCTCGCGGTCCAGATCATCTCGCATCGAAGAAAAGGCCTCGACGATGGCCTGGATACGCTGGCGAAAACGCGGGCCCGTGAGATACTGGTAGACCATCTCCATTTTGGTCTGCTGTCCTTCGGATGCTTGCCGCGCGCAGGTAACTTCGATCAAAGTCTGGCGAAGCGACATGGCGACCGGTAGCGCCACTCGGGGATGGGCGACCCAAACGCCTTCGACGAATCCAAATGTCTCCACCTCTTTGGGCAAAACGTGGCTAATGATGACCGCCACCTCGGCCTTGGCGGTCCGTTGGTCTTCACGCAGTTTGGGTAGCCATCCATCGCTCCAGTTTTTCGTTCGCTTGGATTCCCAGAGAATCGTGCCGCACTGTTGGCCGAGCGGGCCGACGACGCGATGCAGCACATCGCCGCCGAATTCGCCTTTGGCGACAGGCTGGATCATATCGCGCGGAAACCTGGCGCTCAATAAAGCCTCGAGCTCGAGTTCCTGAACCTCTCCTTGAAGCTGCTGCGAGCCCTGCTCGGCCCGCCGTTTCAGGTCTTCAATTTGCTTCTGCATAGAAGCGATTGTCTGCTCCCTCTCGAGTACCTTGAGTTTCAGCTCTTCTTCCGCGTCTTTGCGCGCCTGCGCGCGGGCGACGTCAATCTCGGTTTGCACCCGCTTCGCGACGGTTAGCTCCAGCTCCCGTTTCGCATCGTCCAATTCCCTTTGTTTGCGTACTAGATCGGCCTGGGCTTGCTGCGCCTCCGTCAGCTTTACATCCTTCTGTTTCAAAACCTCCTGAAGGTCAAGGATTTCTTTAGCTTTTTGTTCGAGATCATTGATGAGCGCAAACTTGGCCTTCTTCTGCTCCTCGGCGGCGATTCTCGCCCGCTCCTGCTGCAGTTTGGTCGCAATCTGCTCGTCCAGGGACTCCCGTGTCTTTTGGAGAGAGACCTCCCGCTCATGAAGTGTCTTTTCTCGTTTGGCGACGTCGGCGTCCTTTTGGGTGAGGCGTTGCTCGTAATCTCGACGCACCGATTCGAGCAGGGGCGCGGCGAGGGATTCGGTGAGTTTGATTTCGGATTTACACTGGGGGCAAACGACCGTGGGTTCCGACATGAGGATCTCCTGGCTTAATTGCATTTGGATGGACGGCTGTCGAACTAATCGCAAATCCCGCTCTCACATCTCCCCCGTCGCGGGGGAGATAAAAGAGGGGGCGCCCTGTGCCACGCCGACGAAGTTTGTTCGATGATCGTCATCGAACTCGCACCACCCTGAGGCGATAGTAGCGAAATCGGTCCAAACTGCCAAGCGAAGTTCTCAGGCCTCTGGACAACTTGCCATTTTCCGGTTTAGAAGATGATATTTGCATCCGGAGCATTTTATTTTTTGGGAGGTAGGGAGATGACCCAGGTTGTGGGAAGGCCGACGCCGAGAGTCGAGGGAGAATTGAAGGTGACCGGAAAGGCGCTCTACAGCGCTGACATTAAATTGACCGGCATCTTGTGGGGCAAAGTTCTCCGGAGCCCGATCCCCTATGGACGCATCAAGAGCATCGACACGACCAAGGCCCGTCAGGTGCCAGGCGTAAAAACGGTCATCACCGGGCAGGATGTAACGGGACTAAGAATCGGCCGCTGCATCTATGACACGCCGGTTCTGGCAGACGGCATAGTGCGCTTTGTCGGCGAGAAAGTGGCGGCCGTTGCGGCCGAAACAGAAGAGGCGGCCGAGCAGGCGCTGGATCTCATCCAGGTGGAATACGACGAGCTCGAGCCACTGTTCGATCCGGTGGCAGCGGCAAAGCCGGACGCGCCCGTGCTGCATCCCGATTTGCTCTCGTATAAAGGCCTGCCGGTGCCCATTGAAAAGGTCAGTAACGTGTTTGTCAATATCCAGTGGCGGAAAGGCGACATCGAAGCCGGTTTCCGCGAAGCTGATTTGATCGTGGAAAACACGTTCACCACTCAGGTGACGCATCAGTCATACCTGGAGCCGCACGCCTGCGTCGTGAAGGCCGAACCGTCGGGCGGCGCGGAAGTCTGGTCGTGCAGCAAGACACCCTTTGCGGTCCGCAATCAACTCGCTAATTGCATCGGCGTCGGTAAAGAGAAACTAGTGTTTCACCCCACTCACATCGGCGGTGACTTCGGCGGCAAAGGGGGATTCATGGACGTGCCGGTCTGCTATTTCCTGTCGCTGAAGAGCGGCCAACCGGTGAAGATGGTGATGGACTACACCGAGGAGTTCGTCGCCGGTAACCCCCGTCACCCCTCTATCATCAAGGTAAAAACCGGCGTGAAGAGAGATGGCACGATTGTGGCGCACCACATGGAATTTCTTTTTGACAGCGGTGCGTATGGATCGATGAAGCCGGCGGGCTATCTGATCGGCGCCCAGACGTGCGCGGGCCCGTACAGGATCGCCAATTGTTTGATCGCAGAGAGACTGGTCTACACCAATAAAGTACCACGGGGTCACATGCGCGCGCCTGGCGATCCTCAGGGCTTTTTCGCCAACGAGAGCCAGATGGATATCGTGGCTCGCAAGCTCGGTATCGACCCGGCGGAATTCAAGCGCAAGAATATGTTGCACGACGGCGACGAAGGTCCGGTCGGTGGACGCATTTCGCATATTCGAGGGGTCGAGGCTCTCGACAAGGCATTGGCTCTAGCGGGATATGATAAGCCGAAACCTAAAAACGTCGGCCGCGGCCTGGCGTTCTCGGAGTGGAGCCCGAGCGGCGGGGAAGGCAATGTGTTTGTCCAAATCGAGGAAAATGGAAAGGTGAAAGTGTCTTCGCCGGTGGTGGATCAGGGTGGTGGCGTTCTTACGGTCATCGTCGAAGTCGTCGGCGAAGAGCTCAAGGTCCCGGCGGATGAAATCAAGCTCGAACAGCTCGACAGCACTTCGGTGCCGAGCGATGGCGGCGTCGGCGGCAGCAGGGCGACGCGGGTTTACGGCAACGCATCCTACGATGCAGGAGTAAAAGCCAGAGAGGAGCTTTTCGCAACGGCCTCTGAAGAGCTTGACGTGAAACCTGAAGAACTCGAGCTGGCCCGCGGTTCGGTGATCCATCGGAGCTCCAAACGGAAACTGACTTTTGCCGAGGTCGTCAAGGCAAAGGGCTCGCCCATCAACGTGAAGGGATATTATAAAAGCGCGGAGAAAGCTCATGATGCCTCTGTTTCCGCGCAGATGGCCGAAGTCCATGTGGATCCGGAAACCGGACAGATTACGCTCAGGCAGATGGTTTCGGCTCATACCACCGGTAAGGTAATCAATCCGCTCATGCACCAAGGCCAGATCGACGGCGGAGTCGTGTTTGGTTTGGGTTACGCTTTGACCGAAGAGGTCATGCTGGACGGCGGCAGAGTGATTACGACCAATTTCGGCGAGTTCAAGATTCCGAACATTCAGGACATTCCACCTCTTAAGACGTCCGTGATGGAAACGGTACCGCATGGGCCGGGGCCCTATAATAGCCTCGCCATCGGCGAGGTCGCCAATGTGCCTACGGCAGCGGCGGTCGCCAACGCGGTTGCGGACGCATGCGGCGTCAGGATCACAGATTTGCCGATGACGTCGGAAAAGGTCTACGCGGCGCTGAAAAGGAGAGACTAAGAGTTTCGAGTCTCGGGTTTCGAGTTTCGGGTTCAATGCCATGCTAATAACTCGGAATAGACTCGACAGATACACAGGAGGCGAATCATGAACGAGTCATTGCGCTTCTACATCGCACATAATGGCGGCCTCAAAATCATGGCGTTACGCGCCGGTAAAATGGAGACGCTCGATGAGCGCTTCGAGGGGCGAACACTGGAAGATCTCAGCGGCTGTCGCGAAAAACCGGAGACAGTATTCGCCGCCGTTGCTTTTGATGGTGGGTACCGCACCGAAGATGCCGGCAAAACCTGGGAGAAGATTCTTGAAGGAGATGTCAGAACCTTCAGCATCGATCCAAGCGACGAGCGCGTCGTTTATGCCGGCGTCGGCCCGATTCGCCTGTTTCGCAGCGAAGACCGTGGCAAAAATTGGGAGCCGCTCGACGGCATGCTCGATTTTTCCGACGAGGTGAAGAAGAAATGGGACGTGCCGGCACGGCTTCGAGGCATTGAAAAACCCCACGTGCGCTACACCTTCATTCATCCCGACGATGCGAATCTGTTATTCGTGCTGCTCGAGCATGGCGGCGTTCTTCTGAGCCGTGATCGGGGTCAAACCTGGGAGGACCGAAGCGAAGGAATCGCTTACGTTGACATGCACTACATAAATAACTATCCCGGCAGCAAGGAACGCTACTACGTTTCCTCCGCGCGCGGTTTCTTCAGGACCGACGATTGCGGCAAACAATGGCGGCGTGTCGAGCACGGCATGCCCTGGGGTTACAGCGAGCTCTACAGCTACTCGCATGAGTGGCGGTTTCTGCAGGGACAGCCGCCAAGGATGATCGTTTGCGGCGGCAGGGGCTCACCCGGCGTTTGGGCGCGCGAAAAGGTGAACCCCAAAGGTCATATTTTGTTAAGCGACGACGGCGGTGAGAATTGGCGGGTTGCGAGCCAGGGCTTGGCAAAGGAGATGCCCTGGATGCCCTGGGTGCTTTTGCAGCATCCCAGTGATCCGAGCGCGGTTTTCTGCGGCATGGGGGACGGCGCGCGCGGATACGGCTTCGACGCGAGAGTGCGGGGGAAGGGTGCATTCTACACCAGCCGGGACCGGGGCGAGTCGTGGGAGCCGATACTCGAGGAGACGCCGTCGATTCTCACCGCGTGGGTGGCGGCGCACTGAGAGACGACAGCGGGGCAACAGGCGACAAGCCCGTGGGTTGGTAGTGTGTAGCCCGGATTATTCACCGGCCACGACGATCAAGGGACGAGCCTTCCGGATCGAAGGCAATGGGCCTCTGCCTTGAGGAGGCCTGCAAACGCAAGTTCTAGAGCAGATATCTGGTAAACAATGCGAGCCCACGGCCAAGCACCATAAAGATCATTGAAGCTGTTCGCCTCGGTGCCTTCGCTCCTCCAAGCTCATCCCTTGATCGATACCGTGTTTTAGTTTGTCCTGAATAATACGGCCTAATCAGTGGGCGGCGCCGTTCCTAAAGAGGACTGGCGTCTGTGGGTGCGCAGAA
>DASTOD010000677.1:0-9724 GCA_035762645.1 Binatia bacterium
GCACGTACGGTCTTTCCGCGTTTCTGGTTTCAGGTTTCTGGGTTTCAGGTTCCCCTCGATACGCGCTCCCTTCGATACGCCGCTTCCCTCGCTACGGGCTTCGCCCTACTCGGGGCAGCCGGATTCTCGAGTAGGCCGCCAGGCCGTAACGAGAGACTCAGGGTATCCGGTTGTCCCGAGTAGGCCATAAGGCTGTAGAGAGGGACTCGGGGTAGGCGGGGAGGGGAACTAGAAACAAGAAACTTGGAACAATAAACGGTTAACAACCAGCAAGTTACAGATCGGCAACGACCCGGGCCATGCGCTCCCGCATGGCGGCGTCGGGGAGCGCTCCGATTCCACCCTTCAGGTTATCGACCAGATGTTCGACCTTGCTCGTCCCCGGTATGGTGCAGGTGACCGCCGGATGCGATACGACAAACTTGAGAAAAAATTGCGCCCAGGTTGAACAGCCGATATCGCTGGTCCATGGCGGCAGCGCCTTGCCGCGCACTTTGCGGAACAACCCGGCCTGAGCAAATGGGCGGTTCACAAGCACCGCCAGGCGCCGTTCGACGGCGAGCGGCAGCACCCGGCGGTCGGCTTCCCGCTCGGCGATAGAATAATTGAGCTGAACAAAGTCGAGCTCTTCCTTTTGCAGCACGAGCGCGAGATCATCGTACGCGCTCGATGTGTAGTGCGTCACGCCGATATAACGGATCCTTCCTTCCTCTTTCCAGCGCCGCAATGTGACGAGGTGGTTGCGCCAGTCGACTAAATTGTGAACCTGCATCAGGTCGATGCGCTCAGTGCGGAGGCGCCGAAACGATTCCTCCATCTGCCGAATACCGGCATCTCTCCCGGTGGTCCATACTTTGGTGGCGAGGAAGAGCCGCTTGTGAATGCCGAGATCCGAAGCGAGATCGCCGACGACGCTCTCGGAGCGTCCGTACATGGGAGAAGAATCCACCACGCTGCCCCCCAGGCGCACGAGTTCATTCAGCACTTTTTTAAGCGGGGACCGCTCCGACTCGGAAGTGCCGACATCAAAGGTTTGCCAGGTGCCGAGGCCGATCACCGGCAACAGCTCTCCGCTACGTGGAATGGACCGTCGTGATATTGATTCTGCCATGGAAACTCCGTTCAGCACGAGTACGCCAGCGCCCAGAGCTCCGCGCAGCAGCTCGCGGCGCGTCATACCAGATAGTGGATGATTCTTTGCCATACCTGCCCTTTCAGTATAAGAGGAGCATGGACCGGATGAAAGATCGTCGCGGCGACTCGTGCTAAATTCTCGACGGGCCACTGTTACCAGATATTTTGAAGCTTGTACCAGTTCCCCTCTTTGAAAAAGAGCGGCAAGGGGAGATTTCATGCGAGCCGATGGCGGAACATCCACGACGCAAGTGAAAGCGTAACCGCGGCGATAATCGCCAGCGGCCAGAGCTCGGGAAAAAGCAGCCCGAGCCCGGCGGCCTCGAGATAGACTCGGTGCGCGATGTCGATTGCGTAACGCAACGGATTGACCAAGGTCAAGTATTGAAGAACCTCAGGCATGCTGCTAATCGGCGTCGTCAGCCCCGACAGGAGCACGAACGGCATCATCAGCATAAACGAGAAGAGCATCGCCTGCTGCATGGTCGCGACGACCGATGAAACTAACAACCCGATTCCAACCGCCGCCAGCAGGAACAAGCTCAGCCCTGCATAGAGGACGAGAAACGAGCCGGCAAACGGGATGCGAAACCAGAATTGAGCGACGAGCAGGACATTGGTCGCCTGCACCATCCCGACGAGCATCGATGGCAACGCCTTGCCGGCCATGATCTCGACCGGGCGAAAAGGCGTGACCAGTAACTGGTCGAAAGTTCCCTCCTCCCGTTCGCGGGCGACCGACATGGCGGTCAGCAAAAGCGTTTGTAGCAGCGTGAGCGTGCCGACCAAAGCCGGGACCATGTGCCAGCGGGTTTCCAGATTCGGATTGTACCATGCCCGGCTGCTGACCTGGACCGCTGGGCCGCTCCAGTTGTGCGCCGCCCGCCAGTCGGCGTTGAACGCCTCCACGATGCTGCCCAGATAACCCATGGCCGTACCGGCGGTGTTGGAGTTCCGACCGTCGGCGATCACTTGCACATCGGCGGCAAGACCGGAGAGCAATCGGCGCTCAAAATCCTGCTCGATCTGGACCACGAGTAGCGCCCGCCGCTCATCGATATAGATTTTCACGTCCTCCGACCGGTTGAGATTGGCCACCCGGTGAAACACTCCCGATCCATCGAGCCGGGCCAATAGGTCGTAAGAAGCGGCGCTCCGATCTCTATCGAGCACAGCGTACGGAACATCGTTCAAGTCGTAGGTCGCGGCGTAGCCGAAAATCAGGCACTGAAGGATCGGCGGGACAAAAAGCGCGAACCGCCCGCGCGGGTCCTTTAGGACCGCAAGCAGCTCCTTGCGAGTGAGAGCGAAAATACGCAGGATCGCGTCCAGCATTGCTGCAACTTTATTCCAGTTTCTTTTGGGTTGTCCTGAGCGTCAGAAACAGCAGTACGGCCGCCATGGCGGCCAGTACGGCCGCGTTCGGCATGATGACGCTCCAGACATCGCCGGCCAAAAACACCGTCTGAAGCAAAGCGACGTAATAGCGCGCCGGCAGCACGTAGGTGATCAGCCGCACCACGACCGGCATACTGCGCAAATCGAAGAGAAATCCCGAAAGCATCACCGCCGGCAGGAACGTGACCAGCATGGTGATCTCGCTCGCGACGAACTGGTTCTTGGTAGCAGACGAGATCAGAAGGCCAATGCCGAGCGCTACCAGGAGGTAGAGCGTCGAGACTCCAGCCAATACCCAAATTGACCCGCGCAGCGGCACGTGAAAGAGAAACTTGGCGGCGAGGATGCAGAGCCCGAGGCCGATCATGCCCAACGCAAAATAAGGAATTGTTTTGCCAAGCAGGATTTCGTCGGTTCGCACCGGCGTCACAAAGAGCGCCTCGAGCGTGCCCCGCTCCCACTCCCGTGCCATGACCAACGCCGTGAGCATCGCGCCAATAAGAGTCATGATCAGCACGATCAGGCCCGGGACCAAAAAATAGCGGCTCTCGTTGGCTTCGTTGAACCAAAGCCGGTTCTGCACCGTCACCGGGCCGCTCGGCATATCCTTGCCCTCGGCCACGAGACGAGCTACCCACTGCCCGATGGCGCCTTCGGCGTAACGCTGGATGATGCGGGCACGGTTCGCATCGACCCCGTGAACGAGGATCTGCACCTCGCCTTTTCCAAGGCTCAGGTTGCGCGCGAAATCCGGGCGAATGCGGACAATCCCATCCACCTCACGCGCGAGCATGAGGTCCCGCGCGCGCCGCATCGAGGTCAGCAATTGCGCGTCGAAGTACGGTGACAGCTGAAAGCTCGACGCCAATTCGGTTGCTTCAGGCGAGGCCTCTTCCAGCACGATGGCCACCGGCACGTGGGTCACGTCGAGCGATAGCCCGTAGCCAAAGAGCAAGATTAGCAGAACCGGCAACACGATGCCGATCGCTATGCTGCTGGGGTCACGAACGACCTGACGGCTCTCTTTGCGCACGAGCGAGGCCGCGCGCCGAATCTTGGCACGCCAATCGACGGCTTTCGACTCATGTTCCATGGTCATGCGGTGCCTGCCGTCTTTGTCCGACGCGTCGATTCCTGGCGGCGAGCTTCCTCGACAACAGCAATGAATGCATCCTCCATCGTCGGGACGCCTCCCGCTTCAGCGCGGGCAAGGCTCCGTATCTCGGCCGGTGTCCCTTGAGCCAACAATCGGCCGGCATCCATGATCGCAATCCGGTCGCAGTACTCCGCTTCTTCCATGAAGTGAGTCGTGACGACCACCGTCACCCCCTGTTCGGAAAGCGCGGTAATGCGGCGCCAGAACTCGCGGCGCGCCAGCGGGTCGGCGCCGCTGGTGGGCTCATCGAGGAACAAAATCTCCGGCTCATGCAAAAGCGCCGCCGCCATTGCCAGCCGCTGCTTATACCCGCCGGGCAAACTGCCGCTCGCCAGGCCGGCGAACCGCTCCAGGTCGAAGTGCCGCAAAGCCCAGTGGATGCGGTCGCGCTTTCGATCGTGACGCAAACCATAGGCGCCGGCAAAAAAATCCAGGTTCTCGGTTACCGAGAGTTGGCTATAGAGGGAAAATTTTTGCGCCACATAGCCGATCCGCTGGCGGGCCGATGCGCGCGCGCGGCGCAAATCCACGTCCGCGACTTGCAGGGTTCCGCGCGTGGCCGGCAGCAACCCGCAAAGCATCCGAAACGTCGTGGTTTTACCCGCGCCGTTCGGTCCCAACAAGCCGAAGATTTCGCCGCGCGCGACATCGAAGCTGATACGGTCGACAGCGGTAAAATTACCAAACTGGCGGACCAGTTCGCGCACCTGCACTACCACACCAGACAAGGAGACAGTGAGACTGGGAGACAAGGAGCCGGACGATCCTCTCTCCGTGTGTCCGTGTCTCCTTGTCTCCGTGTCTGCAATCTCTCCGTCTCCTTCTCGCCCTATCTCCTGGTCTCCTTGTCTCCTGGTCTCCTGGTCTCCCTGTCTGCTTCTCTCCTTGCCTGCTGTTTCCTGCAGCAGCACCATGAAGCCATCCTCGAATCGCGGCTCCACGGGCCTTATGGTTCCTCCCATGAGGGGCGCCCGGTTCATCCTTCCGCCTTCTCTAACGACCAACCGAACGCGGCCCGCCTCCGGCACCGCATCTACTATTTCCGGTTCGTCCAGCAATCGCGCCTGCAATTCTCTGGCCTTCTGACCAGCGGGAGGGTCCATGACAAAGACGCGATCGAGCGCGAGTATGCTCACTTGATGGGGGTGGCCTTGGGCCAGCACTTGCCCTTCGTGCAGCACGATCACGTGGCTGCAACGCTCCGCCTCATCCAAATACGAAGTACTGAGGAGCACGGTGATGCCCTGTTCATTGACGAGTTGGAAAATAATCTGCCAGAGCTCGCGGCGCGACAACGGATCGACGCCCACCGTCGGCTCATCCAGAAGCAAAAGCTCCGGCGAGCGGACGAGCGTACAGGCTAGCCCGAGTTTTTGTTTCATCCCGCCCGACAGCCGTCCAGCCAAGCGGTGCGTGAACGGACCTAAGGCTGTCATCTCCATCAGTCTCGGATACCGCTCGCGGCGTTCTTCTTCGGCGATACCGTGCAAGTCGGCATAGAGATCCAGATTTTCTTGAACGCTGAGATCTTCGTACAGTCCGAACTTCTGCGGCATGTAACCGATTCGGTCCTGAACTTGCTGAGGATCGGCCCTGACGTCGACTCCCAATATTCTAAGGTCGCCGCTATCAGGCGCCAGCAGCCCCACAGCAAGCCGGATAAGCGTGGTCTTGCCCGCGCCATCGGGTCCGACCAGCGCCGTCAACGTACCCGCAGCAGCATCGATGGAGACACCGTCGAGTGCCTTTATGACGTCGGTCTCGCGCCGGAACGATTTACGAACGTCTCTACAGAATAGCACAGCTCTACTTTCATACCGTCCATAGAAAAGACAACCGTCTTAGAAAAGACAAGGAGACCTGGAGACAAGGAGCACATTATCGGACACAGAGAATGAGATAAGGAGAAATCATCGCGACATGACCCAAGATTGAGGTCGGTTCATCATGGCGACGAGCATACGCAAGATTTCGTCGTATCTTTGGTACAGAGCAAGTCCGCGATCGCTCTCCAAGTAGCCGCAGCTAATGGCGAAGCCGATCCAGACCTGTGTTTCGGCAGCTTCACTTTCCGCGTCGGAAAGCTTGGAGATAAAAGCGGCCTTATAACGCCGCTTGCGCCAAGCTTCTGCTAGGTTCGAGCAAACCGACCGTGAAGACCGTCGGACTTGGTCCGTAAGAGAATAAGTCTCCTCTCTCGGAAATTCCTTTGACGCCTTGAAAATCAGCATCGCCGCGTCGAACGCCTTTTTGTACACTTCGAGATCTGTATGTTCTCGGATTTTCATCTGCGCTCTCCTGCCTTTGTCCTTTGTCTCCCTGTCTCCCCTGTCTCCTTGTCTCCTTGTCCCCTGTCTATTCTTTCCTGGTCTGGTCCTCGCGTGAAACGTGCACAGTGGCAGGCATGCCGAGACGCAACTCGTCGGAAGGATCTTTGACAAAGACGCGCACCTCGTAAACCAGGCTTGTCCGAAGCTCTTCGGTCTGCACGGATTTAGGCGTGAATTCGGCGACGGGCGAGATAAAGCCTATCCAGCCGTCGAAGCGGCGGTTCGGAAAACTATCGACAACCACCCAGGCTGCCATTCCATGCTGCACCTTGCCCAGATCCGGTTCGGAGACATAGGCGCGCACCCACTTTGGATCGGTAACCGCGAGCGAGAATACCGGTTTTTGCGGCGAAGCCATTTCCCCAGGCTCCAAAATACGCGTTCGCACGACAGCGTCCACGGGCGCTACAAGCTGCGCGTCAAGCAACTGCTGCCGCAGCAAGGCCAGCCGGGCCGCGTTGGCTTTCAGCCGAGCCTCGGCCTCGGCGATTTCCTCTTTACGCGGCCCAATGACCGCGAGATCGAGCGCTTTCTGCGCCACTGCAAGCTTCGCCTCGGCAACCTCCAAGGCGGCCTTGGTCGTGTCGACATCCTGCTGCCGCACGGCCCGCCCGGCGGACATTTCCCACGCGCTTTTGACGCGTTGATACTGCTGCCGCGCGTTGACGACGTCGGCCTTCGCCGATTCGACATTCGCCCGCGCTTGCGCGATTTCTTCCGGGCGGCTGCCGCTGCGGAGTCTTTGCACGACTTGGCGCTGCGCCGCGACCTCTGCCTCCGCCTGTTCGACCTGAGGCTGCAATCGGCTCGTATCCAGCCGGGCCAAGGCTTGGCCCTGCTTCACTCGATCGCCTTCCTGAACCAGGACGGCGGCAATGCGCTCGCTGTTGTTGAACGAAACTTGCACCTGCCGTAAGTCGACATTGCCATAGAGGGCAAGGTGGCGCGGTGACGTCCCGCGCCCGGTCAGCCACCACCCCACGCCGGCGGCTACACCGGCTGCGATAATCAGCACGACGATTAAAATTCGTCGCTTCATACTTCACTCGCCCTACCGCTGACCATGCGTAGCCTCATTCCGCCTGAGACTTCTCACCCTCGCCTCGATCCTCTGCCGTCGAAGCTCCTCCCCTTCTCGGTCATCACACCCTCGAGGATCACGGTGATAATGATCAGATAACCCTCCTTTGGCGTAAGGCCGAGCTCGGCGAGCTTCGGCGGATTCATGATCGCGTCCGTCACACCGAGCAGGATTTCGATCATTATTCGGGTCGAAATGTCCTTGCGGACGATTCCGGCTTTTCGTCCATCTTGAAGAATCTTTCCGAAGTAGCGCTGTATGATTTCGCGGCGGCGACTTTGCACCAACTGAAACATATCGGGCGCCTCGCGCCGGATGTCGCGGACGAACGGCGGCTGAATTTCTTGCGTGTGGCGTTGCAGACAGGCGAGCAATTCGCGCAACGCGGTCAGGACATCTCTTGAAGACTTGGCCGTAATGCGTTCGAGATCCTGCTCGACATCGTCGAACTTGTCGAGCAGGACGGCCCGGACCAAGGTGGCTTTACTCGGAAAAGAAACGTAAAGCGTCTTTTTACTCATTCCTAGCTCTTCGGCCAGGTCGTCCATAGTCACGCTGCGAAATCCATGGGCAAAGAAATAGCGACGGGCCTCCGTGACGATTCGGTAGCGGGAGGAGATTTCGCGCTGGTGGTTGGGCGCCGCCGCTTTTTTGAGTTCTCTTGGCTTCATCTACTTAGGAAACTAATCACGTATTATCAGTTTCCGAACAACCGCGCAACAATTCACTCAAGGAGACAAAGAGCGGGGGAGGCAAAGGGATAAGAAGAGGGCGAGACAAGGTATTCCTTGTCTCAGTGCAAGTCTCCGCCTGAACTAAGGCAGGTAGCCGCGCTCCCGCCAAAACCTTTCCGCGGCTGGATGGAACGGAACTTCAAGGTGCCCGTCGGCGGAATCCCGGACCATCTGGTCTAAAGGAAGAGGGGCTTCCTCGGCCCAGGGGATTCGGTCTTTGCAAGCTTCGAGCGCGCTGCAGAAAGCGGTGATCAGAGGATCGGGCGCGTCCCGGCGCGCATAGATCAGCCATCCGCTAAAGTCGAGAGTGGGGACATCGCGGCTGAGTTTGGGAAATCTGGCCTTGTCCAAAACATTGCGGCGCAAGCCGATCTGTTCCAGGCGCTGCAACAGAATCTCGTCCAGCTCCAGGAAAGTCATTCCTAGCTCCAAAGCCATAGTACCCCAGGCGTTCGCGCCCTCGTCGAAAATGGCGTCAATCTCGCCGCGCTGGAGCGCGCCCAATCGGTTCGGACCGTACGGCATGCCGGCATCGTACCTGATCTCACCGCCCCAAGAGATAATATCGTCGAGCGAAAAGCCCGCCGCGGCGAGCACCTCGTGAATGACGACGTGAAGCGAGTGATCCGCCTGTTGTCTCAGCGAGATTCGCAACGGCAACCGCCGCTCGCCCATTTCGCCAACGGTGGTCAGTTTCATCTCCCGCCTGACGGCGAATACGATCCGATCGGAACTCGGCAGAACGGCGATAGCTGCGAGCGGGAGCGGTTCTTTGAACCGCCCGCTTCCCAAGGCCGCCATCTTGAGCACCATCGAGGGATTGATGATCGCAATTTGGACTTTGCCGGACGCGACTTCGTCAACGGTCGCCGGGCTATCACTGGCGAACAAGTTCACGGGCCAATCGTCCGATCCCTGCTCATGGAGACTGACTCGGACCTGGAGAAAAGGCCAATCTTTCCGGCTGACGAGCTCGGAGGCGACCTCGAGCATCACACGCGATCGCGTCGTGTGCGGGTGCGTGCGCAGCCGCGTCGGCTGCAGCGTGCCGGGATTCGAAGTCATTGCGCCTTCAATTCCCGGTACGCGTCGCGGGCAAAAGTAAAGTCAACCACTCGAGCCAAAGGTACGGTTTGCTTGCCGGCGCCGACTTTCAAACTCTCCTCGATCCCCTGGAGAAGCGCTTTATCTGAAACGATCCCGTTCGCTGACCAGGTTTTAACCGTCAAGTCAAAAGCTCTTTCCGCGACATCCCGCTCCAATTTCCATTTTGACATCACCAGCGCAATCGATTCTTGTCGATGAGCCTGCGCATGCGCCATGCCCTTGAAGACTCCGCTGATCACCCTTTTGATCTGATCCGGCCTCTGCTGAATCCAGCGGTCGGCAACTCCGAGACCGCCGCTTATGCTCTCAAGAACGTCGCCCATGAATGCCAGGCGCCTGAGACCGAAACTCTCCGCCTGAATATCCGCGGGAACGGTCAGCGTCGTCGCGTCGACCACTCCCGTTCTGAGCGCGATCAACCGGTCGGGTGTATTGCCGATGACTCGCAAAACCATTTCTCGCTCGGCGTCGATTCCCGCCTCTTTGAGCAGCCGCCTCGACAAAAACGACTCACCCGACGTGAGCGACGCCACGCCCAGGACTTTTCCTTTCAGATCCTTCAATGAACGAATTTCGGAGCGGGACATTAAAGAAAAAAGCGGGCGATCGTTGTAAACCATCACCAGTTTCACCGGCAAACCTCGAACCGCGGCATTGAGCGTTGTTCCGGCAAAGACCACGTAGTGCAGATCCCCCGAAACCAGAGCCGTGACCGCCAGTGTAGGAGGGATGTTGATCAATTCCAGGTTCAACCCTAGTTGTTCAAATATTTTGTTTTCTTTCG
>DASTOD010000678.1:0-5154 GCA_035762645.1 Binatia bacterium
TTAGCTTCGCGAATACATCGATTCTGCCCTATGTGTCCGAACCAAAAGAAAAAGGGGCACCCTTGCCCTTCAATACAACAATTGAGCCGTAGCACAATCGCCTCGAAAAAAGTAGCTAGGCTCAGCTTTTAGCGGGGAGCAGCGCAGAGAGCAAGAGGACGGGGCACCGAGCTATTAACTTGTTCGACCAGGGATTGAGCCAAGAACGGCAGGACTCGTCCTCAGCGCGCATTCCTTCAGTCCTAAAGCGGCCGGGTATGGTTTCGGATTGGGTAAATCAGCAGAAGAGGGAACGGGAGCACCACCGGCAAAAGGATTTCGCAAAGTCGAGGTTACGCGGTATATCGACCGTTCGTGCCGGTCTCACGTTGGAGCAGGGACCGAAGCGAACGATCAAACTCAAATGAACGCTATTTGCCTTCAGAAGATCGGTATTGCTGGCACTGGAACATCCCGGCTAGGTAAGATCCAACCCTCGGTTAGAACAAGCAGTTACAAGCCCGTCATACCAAATCTTTGAACGACTCCTTATGCAGGCCGTGCCTCCTCATCTTTCTGTAGAGCGTCTTATTGTCAACCCTCGCCTCTTTCGCCGTCAAGGAGATTCCACCCTTGTGCTTGATCAGAAGGCCACGTAGGTACTCTTTCTCGCTCCGCAGCAACCATTGCTTCAAGGAGAACTCGCCGTCGCCGTTGCCGGAAAAATAACGGTCCATAACACGCTGAGGGGCCGCCGGCAAATCCACATCTTCAATGGCCTCACTCTGGCACTTCACGATAGAACGTTCAAGTATATTCTCAAGTTCGCGAATGTTGCCCGGCCAATGGTAGGCCAACATCTGGTCCAATGCCTTCGAGGTCACGCCGCGGATTCTTTTCTCTTGAGCCACGGAATGGCGGCTGAGGATGTGGTTGACAAGCAAGGGAAGGTCCTCCAGGCGCTCGCGTAGTGGCGGAAGTTGGACCGGAATAACGTTGATCCGATAATAGAAATCATCGCGTAGCGTCCCGCGCGCCAGACAGAGGGAAAGATCGACATTAGTGGCGGCAATGACGCGCATGTCGACTTTTACCCTGCGGTTTCCCCCCAATCGCTCCACCTCACGTTCCTGCAAGACCCGCAGCAACTTCACCTGCATGGGCGGCGCCATGGTTTCGATCTCGTCCAGGAACAGGGTTCCGCCATCGGCGAGTTCAATTTTTCCGGCGCGACTTTGCACGGCACCCGTGAAAGCACCCTTTTCATAGCCGAACAGTTCACTTTCCAACAAGGTGTCCGGGAAAGCCCCGCAGTTAATCGCGACGAACTGCCGGGCCTTGCGCCGGCTCAGATTATGGATGGCTCGCGCCACCAATTCTTTCCCCGTTCCTGTTTCTCCGGTGATCATTACGCCCGAATCGGTCTCCGCCAGGGATCTAATCAGATCGAATACCTTCAGCATTTTAGGACTCTTGCTCAGGATGTTCTCTAAATAATGCTCGTCCTGGACGCGCTGGCGAAGCTCTCGCACTTCTTCCAGAAGCTGCCTCTTCTCGATCAGCTTTTCGCTGACCAACCGTATCGCCTCGGGCTGAAAAGGTTTGGTGATGTAGTCGCTGGCCCCGAGTTTCATGGCCTCAACGGCTTGCTTTATATTACCGAAGGCAGTGATGAGGATCACATCTGTATCTGGATATTTTTCGCGAACATGCCGAGCCAACTGAAAGCCGTCCATCCCAGGCATCTTTACATCAGAGACCACGATGGCAAACTTCTGTTTGGCGAGCTTGTCTAAAGCCTCCTCTCCGGATGCGGCGATTGTGACTTTGAAGCCCTCCTGTTCATAGAAATGCCCCAGCTGGTCCCGAAGGCGATCGTGATCTTCGACAATGAGCACGCTGTACATAGGAAACTTTGAATAGAGTTAACGCTCAGTCAATTGTCGTGACGTTTCCGCGGCAAGAGTAATCTGTACTTCGGTTCCGTGCTTTTGCCCCCGCTTGATCGTCAAAAGCCCGCCGTGCATCTCAATAAAACGGACGGCCATGCTCAATCCAAGACCATCGTGGTTCTTTTTAGACGTAAAAAACGGAACCGTCACCTGTGCGGCGTCTTTCTCTTCTATGCCAGGACCGGAATCTGAGACAGCGAGTCGGACAACCGAACGGTTGTCTTCAGACAATTCAGCCTTTGCCTGGAGCGCGATCGCGCCGCCTTTTGATGTCGCTTCGAAAGCATTGTCCAGAACGCTGCCGAGAGCCAGCTCAAGCAGGTAGGCGTCTCCGTGAACCATAACCCCTCGCAGGGAATCATCTAGTCTCTGGTCCAGACGAATTTCTTTCCAGGCAAAGGAGGCTCTCCGCGTCAACAACGCTGAATGGATCAGCTCGCAAAAATCGATGATCGGAACTACTGTCGGACTCTGACAATATTCAGAAAATATTCGCGTCAGATCGATGGCTTTTTCAACTGTTTCATCCAAGACCGCCGTTTCGCGTGAGTCAGGCAAGCTCTTTTGCAAGGAATTGATGATCAGCTTCTGCAATTGAAAATGGTTGCCCAGTTTGTGAATGAAGCGTGCAACGGCACTGTGCTGCAAATCTTGAATCCGCGGATCATTCCGTAACGGCACGATACAGCCGCGGATGACCTCTGAATGCGTCGCGGCAAGTCTGCGAAATCCATGAGAGGTCCAAATCGGCAGCCCCTGGTCGTCGATGATCCGATGAAGAACGGAAGCAGAGTCGCTTTCCTTCAAAGCCTCGATTTTTTCGCAGAGCAAGCGGAGATCTTCGGGCAGTAATCGTTCGTCCCAAAAAGCCCGAGTTCCAAGAAGACTTCGCGGGTGGATTCCGATCAGCTCATGAGCATTCGGCGATAGATAAGTTAGCTGCAAGGATAAATTGCATTCGTAAACTACACACGGAACCGACTGAATAAAATTCGCCGGCAGGGCAGGGTCTACCGCATTAACCGAGGGCGAGGTTTGGCTCGCGACTTTTGAAAATCCCGTCGGCTCGGCAAAAACTGTAGGCACCTTGGTTAAGGGGCTCGCCACAGGGATCTCTCCTTGAGCCTAGAATAAAACAGCAATATACGCTTGCGTAACACAAGTGCTAGAGCTTAAGGTTGTGCCACAAGCTGACGTGATATTCAAGTAAAATGTTACACAACTTGACAGCTTTTTCCGACGATAGAGTCCCGGCTACATGTTTCCAACACAGCAATATTGAAAGCGTTTAATCGGGTGCTACCGCCACGCTCCATGGCGCTCCATGGGATATCTTTAAATCATACTTAGAGCGAAGCAAACCCTCTAAATCTCAAATTACGCCGTTATAATCCCTGAATGCACAGATGGAACGTAATTTGCTTCTGGTTTCGCTACTCGCTTTTTCTATGGCTACCGTTGCCGAGGCCATCGTCGAATTCCTTGCCCTAAAAGGTGTCCAGCATATTTTCGGCACGGTGAGCCCATATAGTGCTCCGATACTGCGACAAATCAGCCGGAATGAAACTATAAAACTAGTTTTGTGTTACCGGGAAGATGCCGCGATTTTGATGGCCGATGGATATGCCCGGGCGCATGGTGCCTTTGCCGTCGCTTTAATCTCAGGCAACCGGAACTCAGTACCGGCGCTGCCGGGTTTTGTCCATGCGGTCTGTGACGGCTCCCCCATAGTGGTCATCAGCGCAGAGAATCTCGCCGAGGCTTCATGCCCGCCATATTTTTCACAACCATATTTTGCCAATAACGCTTTCGACATGAGACATGGCGCTCCACTCAGCGTTGCCAGTCCGCACAGCACGATTCAGTGTTTGTCTAAGGCACTGCGCATGACGACGGGCGCCAACAAAAATCCGGTCTATGTCTCGCTTCCGCATGAATTCCTTTCTCAAGAGACTGTAGAGCTTCCCGTCGAGTACCTGGACGATACACCGGCCGAGCCGGCTGCACTTGCTCGCGGATTGACTGAACGGGCCTCGGAGATGCTGGCAAGAGCACAAAATCCCCTCATCTTGTTGGGTGGCGGAGCGGTTTGGTCGGGAGCGATCAGCGTCGCCATGGAATTGGCCGAGTTCTTGTTTGCACCGATCGCCAGCTCCAACGGTAAATCGGGAATTGTGCCAGAGGATTACCCTCTCTCGATCGGCCGCCTAGGGACTCAGACGAACGTGGTCGCCCGACAAGCAGTTGCTGAATCTGACGTCATAATCGTACTGGGTTGCAGACTCGAAGGCGCTACGCTGCGTGATGTCTCTCAGAGTATTCAGCCGGATACGAAAATAATTCAAGTGGACATTGACCCGCACCAACTTGGCAGGAACCTTTCGGTCCAATTAGCCATTGCCGGAGACGCCAAACGGGTGTTGCAAAAAATTTTGGTCGGTCTGAAGGATAGGGGAGCGGAGAAGTGGCCCACGAGGGTCATTCACCGAATGGAAAAGATTTGGGAACAAAAAGCGGCGCGGAAAAGCCATTTGACGCGTTTGACACGATCGACCGACGCGCCTATTCGCCGCCTACGGCTGCTGAAAGATGTTTTTGATGAAGTCGGCCAAGACGGAGTCTTCTTGGGTCAACTTGAATGGAAGCATGGAATACAGAAAACCCACTTTCCTCTGGTAGAGTCTTTCGATTGCCCCCTTCCGGGCGCAAACTTGCCGCTGGCACTCGGCGCCCAATTGGCCTTGCCTGACAGGCAAGTGGTCGTCTTTTTGGCGGATAACGAAGCCATCAACGTCTTGGGCGAAATCAGCACAGCCGTTCAATATCGCATTCCCGTGCTAATAGTCATAGCGCGAGAAAACTATCTGATCACGCCGCCGAACGGCGATTCTGTCGCGGGTGATCGTTCGGTCCCGAACTTCGCCGCGGCGGCGCTGGCAATGGGCGCTTTCTCCCAAAAAATTGAAAAACACGCGGATATCAGGCGCACCGTTAGACAGGCGCTCGCCAGCCGCCGCCCCTCTTTGCTCGAAGTCAAAGTCCAGACCTCGGTTGATCACATGGCCCCCCGCATTTCCTAGAGGGCAGGATCGCATTTCGCGCTAGATCAAATCGGTCTGTTTTTTCCACTTCAGCAAAGTTCGAGGGACGTCGGGCATTTGAGCCTGTAAGAAAGTCGCTCTGGACGGGCCTGGGCTGGAAAGTTGCTACGCAGCAGCGCATC
>DASTOD010000679.1:0-5129 GCA_035762645.1 Binatia bacterium
GGGTCGCGCCGAACCGCCTCAAGCGGTTAAAAAACATTCAACAGAATTCTCGAGTTTCGCTGGTCATCGACCACTACGATGAAGATTGGCGCCGCCTGGCCTACGTGATGATCGCCGGCACAGCGGAAATTTTAGACCGCGGCGCGCGCCATCAAAAAGCCGTCCGCCTGCTGAGAAGAAAGTATCCTCAATACCGCAGCATGGCCATCGATGAGAGACCGATGGTCTTGATCAAACCAGCGCGGATCACCTCGTGGGGAAAGCTCTAATTGTGCTGTCTCCGAATTTTGTAAATGTTTGGTAATTCCCTCCCTTTAGCAAAGGGAGGCCAGGAGGGATTTGGATTGGGGTATTTGCATTTGGATTTTTTGGAAGCTATAGACCTTTAGCAGGTTGCTGAAAAAGGGTCTGATTGCAGGCTGCTCAAAAAGCTCTCAGAGGCGAGGCGCGCGAAAAATCGACGAGCGGAGGCGTACTTACGCAGTACGTTGGAGCGAGGCGATTGAGCGCAACGAAGCATATGAGGCTTTTCAGCAGCCTGCCAGGGTTCAATGGAAGCAAAAAACTACCTGCCGGTGACGGTTGATAAGAGCCACCTCGTTACGATCGGCGAGCGGCTCTACTCGGAGAGCATCGAGCTCATCCGCGAGTTGGTCAATAACGCCTATGACGCGGACGCATCGCTCGTCAACGTCACCATCACAGCCGAGTACGTATCCGTCGAAGACAACGGCGCCGGAATGGATTTGGAAGGACTGCAGCAGTATTTCGTCATCGGCTCTCCGGAAAAGCTCTTAAGGCCCAAATCTCCTCTGTACAGGCGTGATCGAATCGGCCAATTTGGCATCGGTAAGTTTGCCACGCTTTCCGCCTGCAAGCGCTTCGTTGTCTACACTCAAAAAGACAATTTTGCGGCGCGGGTCACTTTCGATAAAGAAGAATGGTCGCATGAGGTCGGCGAGTGGCGCCTACCCATGGAGATCTTGACGTCCGATCCGGCCCGGGGTAATGGGACTACCGTAACTCTGCTGGGTTTGACCAAACAGTTCGTGCCGGAGGATGTGGAGCGGAAAATCGTTGAAGGCGTGCCGCTCAAGGCCCCCCACTTCGAAGTGTTCCTCAACCAGCAAAAAGTCAGACCCAAGAGTTTTTCCGGCCATCGCATTCCTTTCTTGGAAGGAACCGAGTTCGGACCGGTCTCGGGCGAAATCATCATCTTACCGGCTTCCGGCGCTTCTCTCGACGAGCTTGGCATCGAAGTCAAAGTCAAGCAAGTCACCGTACGGCGTGAACTCTTCGGGGCGGAAACCTGGGGCAAAGTGGCGGCGCGGATACGCGGCGAGATCCACGCCGACTTCCTGCCGATCACGAGCGACCGGTCCGGGTTCGTGACCGACTCCCCGGAATACCGCGCCTTTGCTCAACTCATGCAAAGGATCATGAGCGAGGTCCACACCGTGCTAAGCCGGCTGCTGGGAAAAACCGAGAAACGGGCCGCATCCCGCGCGTTGGGTGACGCTCTCGAGCGCATCACCAAAGCGCTGGTTAAAAATCCTGATTTTTCGCCGTTCGGTCCAATTCCTATCGGCGAGCCCGGCGGCATCGGCGGCGCGGCAGCGGTGAAATCACCTGAAGCCGGGCACGAGCCGCGCGACGGGAAAGCAGTCGGGCTGAGCGAGAAAGCCCGCAGGCTCACGCGAAAAAAACGGCCCGCCGTAAAGCGCCTTACACCCGACGCGGTCGTTCGCCGGCTCAAGATGGGTCAGGGAGGGATCTCCTGTTGTCTCGATCATTTCGGCGAGACGGGTCCGGAATCCTTTAACGAGGGAACCATCGTTTACATCAACCGCGACCATCCCTTGTACAAGCGGGAATGCAAAAAAGCCGACGCGCATACCATGCATATCGCGCGGCTTCTCTCACAGGAGATCGCCCTCATGAAGGATCCCCGAAACCCGCGCCAGGCCTTCGAGCGCCAATCCAAACTACTGCGCGACGCATTCATCGACGAATAAACGCAGACCGGTGAAAAGCTGGCCTATAGCGTATGGCTTATGACGTATGGTTCGTTTGGTTCGGATCTATATGCCATAAGCTATCGGCCATATGCCATTTGTCGCGCGTCTCGCATCTGAAATCTTTTTGACCGGCACGCGAAAACAATTTCCTTACCAAAAGACGGTATGCAATCATTATACGACATGCGCGCCGATTCGGTACCGCGTAAGTATGCTGTCGTTGGTCAGAAGCGTGAGCGGCTCTGCAACGCTCTGCGCGATCAACAGACGGTCGAACGGATCTCGATGAATGGGCGGGAGCCTGGCTACGCCCGCGGCATGAGCCGCCGTTACCGGCAACTCGACCAATCCCATATTAGGCAATGTCGTCAGCAAGGCGGGGAGGTCGATGCGAAAATCTTTGCGCCGAAGCGAACTCTTGATCGCAATTTCCCATATACTCGCCGCGCTATAATATGCCTCGTTGCTATCGTCTTCCAGAAGCGAGCGCGCCTCACGTGGCAAGCGCTTGCTGCTCGCCGCCGCCCAAAGCAACAAGTGAGTGTCGAGCAGAAGCCTCATCGCTTCCGCCCCTCGAAAGCGCGAATGACGGAATCTGGTAGCGGCGCGTTGAAGTCGTCCGGGATCTGAAACTTGCCATCGAGCAGTCCCAGTCGGCGATGGCCACGAGCTTTGGTCAATGGCACGAGCTTGGCGGCAGGCTTACCGGCGCGCGCGATGACGATCTCCTCGCCCGCCTCGGCACGCTCAACCAGCTTCGACAACCGAGTCTTCGCTTCATGGATGTTCACCTGTTTCATCGCCAGCTCCGCGTGTGTTATTGATTAGCTAAGTTTAGCTAATCTAGGGAGACAGTCAAGCTTTCGCCGCGAGACTGCGGCACGACCTCACCTTGAACGGGAATTCGGCGGATCGTAGCGACTGCTCGCGGAATTTGCTGGAGACCACACGAATACCCCTGGCTTAATCCTAGACGACGGAGGAATCGGATAGTCGTATAGCGGAGGTGCAAGGTAAAGAACTGCGCGCTCTTATCCCGGCAATCCCGGATTGGCAGCTGTTCGGGCCAGCAGTGTAAACGTATCAGCTGATTTGGAGGGATTTCAAAAGTCTCAGCAGGTACTTTTCATGCAGTCCCAGAGCGCGGGCGGCGGCGGCGCGATTGCCCTGAGTACGGGCGAGCGCTCTCGTAACCAACTGTCTACGATGAGCCTCCATCGCGTCGCGGTACGAAATGGCGTCGGGCGAAGGCTCCGAAGGGGACGCAGCGATTCTGGCTGGAAGATCGCGGACAGCAATTTCCGAACCCCGGCCCAAAACGACAGCGCGTTCTATGACATTGGCCAACTCGCGTACGTTTCCTGGCCAGTCGTAAGCCGATAGTTTTTCCACGGCCTCTTCGCTAATCTCAGAGAAATTCTTTTTTACTTCTTTGGCAAAGCGTTCCACAAAATGGCGCGCTAGAGCAGGAATATCTTCTCTCCTTTCCCGCAATGGAGGAAGCAGAATCGGCACGACGTTCAAACGGTGGAAAAGATCTTCGCGAAACCTGCCCTCCTTGACGGCGCCGTCCAAGTCGCGATTTGTCGCCGCGATAATCCTCACATCGACATGAATGCGTTTGACCCCGCCGACTCGGTCGAATTCGCGCTCCTGAAGAAATCTTAACAGTTTGGCTTGAAGCTCGTGAGAGACATCGCCAATCTCGTCGAGAAAGACGGTTCCGCCATTCGCTAACTCGATCTTGCCTTTCTTGAGTTGCTCGGCCCCGGTAAACGCACCTTTTTCATGGCCGAAGAGCTCGCTCTCCAGTAGTTCTTTGGATAACCCAACACAGTTAATAGCAACGAACGGCTGGGTTCTTCTCTCACTCCAACTGTGAATCGCGCGGGCGAAGACCTCTTTCCCCGTGCCACTCTCTCCGAGCAGTAAAACCGTCGCTTTGCTAGTGGCAGCCTTTCTGGCTGTGTCGAGTGCCTCCTTGATTTTTTCACTTGTCCCGACAACCAGACGATAGCGCTTGTCTGCCTCGTCTGAGAAAAGTTCCAGTTCGCGCTTTAGTCCTTCCCTCTCCAGCAACTTACGAATCACAATATCGAAGTGATTCGCATCAACAGGCTTGGTGATGAAATCGTAAGCCCCTTCCTTCATCGCCTCAACCGCAGTTTCTATTGAGCCGTGCGCGGTAATGACTATGACCGGAACGCTGATTTCTTCTTTGCGTAGAGCTCGAAGCACTTCGATTCCGCCCATTTTGGGCATTTGCAAATCCAACAACACCAAATCCGGCACGTCCTTCCGGATTGCACTGAGGGCGCGTTCGCCGTTATCGGCTGTGGCTACGTCACATTCCAGCGGCCGAAGCCTTACCTCCAAGAGGCGACGTGAGGCAGGATCGTCATCGACGATCAGCACTCGCGTACCAGCAGTCGCCATTCCTACGTACTTACCTTTCATCGTTCAGCGGCTTTCTTGTCAAGACGGCGAGGTGTCAAAAATCCGAAATTCGAAGCACGAAATCCGAAACAAATTCAGAGGCGAGCAAGTCTCAAAGTAGAGAAATCTCAAAACGGGGATTTGGCGTCAGGCGTTTTGAATTTCTACTGTTTCGATCATTTGGATTTGTTTCGAATTTCGGATTTCGAGTTTCGAATTTACAGTGTGTTTATAGTTTGCGATCAGCGCCTCCGCGGTGGAATCTCCGAGTCCTGCTCCACAGGAAACCCAGAAGAGTCAGTTTATCGTTGCCGATCACTGTCTTACCGTATCGGACCCGGCATAAATTGGCTGGAAGCCTTCGGCTTCGGCCGCATCGCAGAGACGGCCGTCGGCGCAGATAAATTCCCAACGAACGGTTGCAGTCGTCCGAGCAAGAAGCAGCGCTGAAGCAAGATGGATGGCGTCAGCAGACCGAAGAGGATGGCGGTAAAGCATCTGGCGTGCGAGGCTGAGTACATTCTCGCTCATGATCACGATATCGTAACTTTCCCAGTCCTTGTCGAAGCGCAGGGCTAACCTCCTGGTTGTTTCACAGGTCAGCCGGCCTTCCCGGGTTCGCCGGCTGAACGCTGCATGCGTCTCGGCATAGGTGAGGCTCACAGTGTAAACCTT
>DASTOD010000680.1:0-2508 GCA_035762645.1 Binatia bacterium
TCGATTAAAGATAGCTCTGGTCGTCGCCGTTTTTTTTGGCCTGATCGCGGCCTACGGTATCTACAACTTTCTTGGCCAGCAGAGGCAGGCGGCAGAAGCGTTGAAGACTGCGACTGAAAACATAGTGGTAGCTACGAAAGATATCCCGTCAGGCACCGCCATCACGGCTGAAATGGTGAAGGACGGAACTATCAAGGTCACGGCGTGGCCGAAGGCTTCCGTGCCTGTAGGTTCTTTCTCATCCACCGATAAGCTGGTCGGGAAGCTGAACAGGGGGAAGATTCTAGCCGGGGAGCCGGTCCTGGAATCCAGGTTGTCGGGAGAGGGAAGCGGGCTCACAGTTCGCTTGGAGGCTGGCAAGCGGGCGATGGCAGTCAGAGTCGATGAGATCATCGGCGTCAGCGGATTTCTTTTGCCGGATGATCGGGTCGATGTGATCGTCACCACGACTCCGGTTACGGGTGGGGCCCAGACTGACCGGATCTCCAAAATCGTACTGCAAAATATGCGCATTCTTTCTGTCGCGCAAAATGTGGAACAAAAAGATGGCAAGCCGCAGTTGGCCCGTTCCATAACTATGGAAGTAACGCCCGACGAAGCAGAAAAGTTGTCTATCGCTTCTCAGGAGGGGCAAATTGTCCTGGCTCTGCGGGCGATCGGGGATAGCACCGTGGCGCAAACCCGCGGCAGTCATAAACGCGATCTTCTTTCACTATCGGTGCCCGTATCGGCAGCGCCCCGTAAGGGCGGAGCACGACCGGCTCCAGTAGTCGTACAGGCGCCGCCGGAGAAATACCGGGTCGAGGTGATTCAAGGAAGCCAGAGAAGAGTGGTGGAATTCTAAGTGGAGCTAAACAAGGGGGAACGGCTCATGGTAAATCCGACGCAAATTTTGGCGTCGAAGTTGGGGTTGTTGTTTTCAATCCTGCTTCTGACGCTCTATGTGGCGCCCTTGGGGGCGGCTCAGCAGGTGACGCCGGCCATTTCCGTGACAGTCAATAAATCGATGGTCTTCCGGCTTGCCCAACGTGCGAAGCGCGTTTCGGTATCACAGCCGGAGGTCGCGGACGTAGTGGTTGTGGCCCCGAACCAGCTTTTGATCAACGGCAAGGCGGTTGGAACTACTTCGTTGATCGTCTTTGATGAGAAAGGCGAGGTGGATAATTACGATTTGATCGTCACTCCCGATGTCGGCGCACTACGGACGCAGCTGCGAACTGTATTCCCGAATGAAAAAGTTGAAATTTCCACTTCTGGGCCAGCCATTGTGCTCAGGGGGGAGGTGTCCAACGAAGTCGTTTACGACAAGGTCCTGGAGATAGTGCAAACCTATCTGCCGCCGAAACCTCCCGCGGCGGTGGCACCGGTTACGAACATAACCGCCGCTGCGCCGGCCAGAGCCACGATCTCGAGCAGCGGTACGGGATTTGCCGGGGGCGGCCAGATCGCGTTTGACGATACGACATCGTTGTCCGCGATCGATCGGTTTGGCGGCAGGATAATTGAGGGGGTCGTTGATTTGCTCGTAATTAGAGAGATGCGGATGATCGAGCTGGATGTCATCGTCGCCGAGGTATCGATGCGCAAGGCGCGGGAGCTCGGAATCAATTTTGACGCGCTCATCAGGCACGGCTCCCGTGTAAGTGCGTTCAGCAGCGATCTGGTCCTGCCGGGACCGGCAAACGCGGCAGTATCCCTTATATCCGACCGGTATGAGCTTTCGACCATTTTGCGACTGCTACAAAACAAGAATGTTGGCGAAATTCTCGCCCAGCCCAGGCTCGTGATGAAGAACGGCCGGTCAGGGGGGTTTTTGGCGGGTGGAGAATTTCCAGTGGTTCAAACCCTGCAGAATTCCTTTTCCGTCGAGTTTAAACCGTTTGGGGTTCGTCTCGACTTTGTGCCCACTATCACCTGGTCCGATCGGATCGATCTGCGGGTATTCCCCGAGGTCAGTGATATCGATCCAGCCACTACCGTCAACGGAATTCCAGGACTTTCGGTTCGAAGGACTCTGAGTCGCGTGGAGATGAAGGAAGGCGAAAGTCTGGTTATGTCGGGGTTGTTGGATCGGCGGATTTTTAAAGAGTTGAACAAGTTTCCGCTCCTTGGAGACATACCGATCTTGGGCGCCTTGTTCAGAAGCACGGAGTTTTCGAACAGAGAGTCCGAGCTCGTGTTTGTCATTACGCCTAGAATCGTCACGACCATGAAACCGGGAGAGAAGCCTCGGCTGCCGCAACTGGAGAAGTACGATGACCCCGACATCCGGCAAATTCCGTTGCCCGGCTCTTCAAGGGAAAGGAAACCTTCAGCGCCAGGGGCAACGATCCCCTGAGGCCAGAGGTCAGAAGTCGGAGGTCGGCGATTCGTGAGCTAAGCGCTGTGCGCCATGCGCTAAGCGGCCGAGAGCCGCCAAGGGAGACAGCGTAGTGTTCAGGCAGGAGATATTGATAACAGGGCGCGAGTAACGGCAACATGAAACTTTCGATTTGTTTGATCGGTGAA